>CANEUR010000010.1 GCA_947441875.1 Rickettsiales bacterium
GTGATAATGTTTACAATTTTTGTTTTAGCTTGTTGAGCCAAAAATTTGTGAGCCACCGCCCATCTTGGGCTATTGGCAATAAAACCTAGACGATTTTGCAATGATAAATTATTAATTTTATAAACCATGCCATCGAGATCGTAGTTTAAATTATAGCGATTATTAGCTAAATGCTGGTAGTGAGCTATAATTTCGGCAATATTGCAACAAAGTTTTGAGTGAGTTTCAATAACAAAGCCAAAGCTATGCAGTTTTTGGTGTAGCTCTTGTTGAGTTTGGCAAATAAAATCGTCGGAATAAATTCCGACCGAATAAATAAAATATTGCAGGTTTCGACTAGCGGTTATGTTGGCATCGAGTTGTCGAATTGAGCCAGCTGCGGCATTACGAGGATTGGCAAAAATTTTACCCCCTAACTCTTCTTGCTTTTGATTAAGTTCTAAAAAATCGCTTTTACTCATATAAATTTCGCCACGCACTTCTAAAATATTTGGTGCATTACTGATTGTACTAGGAAAATTTTTTACCATTAGCATATTTTTAGTAATATCTTCGCCCTCTAAACCATCGCCTCTAGTGGAAACATATTGCAATTTGCCTTGTTTGTAATTTGCAGAAAAAGATAAACCATCAATTTTTGTTTCAGCCCAAAAAACTAGCTCGTTGGTGTTAATTGCTAAAAAGCGGCCTATTTTTTCGATAAAATCAAGCACATCTTGCTCTGTAAAAGCATTTGCCAAAGAAAGCATTGGCTTGCTGTGTTTGATTTTGCCAAAAATACTTAAAGCAGGAGGAGCGATTGTTGTTTTTTGTGTTTCAAAATATTGTGGATATTGCTTTTGATACTCATTTAATTGTTGTTTAAGTTTATCGTAGTTGGCATCGTTGATAATAGGTGCATCTTGCTGATGGTAAGCGATATCGTGTTTATTAATTTCTTGCAGTAAAATATTGATTTGATGCAAAATATTGTTGGGCATTTTTTTTGGTTAATTTAAATTAATTGGTTGTCATCGATATTTTGAAAACTTTTTAATAAAAATCTTATTTTTTTCTTTTCTAAAAAGCAAGCATCAACACAACTAATTTTGATTGACTTATTATCATTGTTATCAATAATAACACCAGATAAAAAATGAAAACTTATCAATAAGGCAAAATCAATATTTTGGTTAATTTCTATTTGATGAGTGATTGGCTCTAATTTATTGGCTTGGCAGGCAATTTTGAGAAGCATTTTTAATGAGCTTAAGCAGTTTTGCCAATATAAATACCAAAAATGCCGATAAAAACCCAAGCTTAAATAAAGTTGATTTTGTGTATTATTTTTTTGCCAAAGCAAGGTAATTAAAAAACACAAAACAATGCCAAACAGCATAAAAATAAGCACTCCATTAGCATTTAGCTTGTGGTGGTAAAAATCGTTAAACAACCATAAACACCAAGCAAAAAGTAAAACAATAAATCGATTAATAAAATTAAGCATAACAAAAAAAATAATTAACATTTTAACTTTACCAAAAATAATTAAAAAAACAAATGAAAATACTAATTGTGCAAGCAAATTTTTATAAAAATATTTCTGCTTTACTTTTAAAAGGTGCCGAAAATTTTTTAAAACAAAATAATTATAGCTACGATATTATCACTGTGCCTGGTGCTCTTGAAATTGGGGCAGTAATTGCTCGGCTAAAAAATAAATATGCTGGTTTTGTGGCATTGGGTTGTGTGATACGTGGCGAAACCTCGCACTACGATATTGTTTGCAACCAGAGTTCTTATGGCTTAATGAAGCTTAGTATTGATTATGGTTTAGCAATTGGCAACGGCATTTTAACCGTTGAAAACGAAGAGCAGGCTCTTGTGAGGGCAGATCCTCTACAATACAATAAGGGAAAACTCGCCGTAGAAGCTTGCTTGGCGGTGATAAATTGTCTGTAAAATTGATATGTCAGATTATTTTATACAAAACTCAAGTTTAAAAAGTTTTGCCGACTCTTTAAATTATTACTTATTGATTAATTTAGATTTAGAAAAAGAGCTAAACAAAAATAACATTGCCGAAAATAATGGTTGTGTAATTTTAACCATCGATAGCGAATTTGGCAATGGCAAAACTTTTTTTCTCAAAGCTTTTCAAACAGAATATGCAAAAAAATTTGATGCTATAATTTATATTGACACTTGGGAGAAAGATTATTTAAATAATCCTGTGCTATCTATTGTTCGACAAGCTGTTTTGCATGATGTTTTTAAACACCCACAAACAACAAAAAAAATTAAAAAAGGAGTTGTTAAATTTACTAAAAATCTTGCAAAAATAGTAGATTCTACACAAATGGCATCTAATGTTATAGGGTGTGTTGAAGATTTTATGTTTCCAGAAAAAGAAGAAATAGCCGAGTTAAAAGATACTTTAAAAGAACTTATCAAGGATAAAAAAATTTTATTTTTGATAGATGAGCTAGATAGATGCAGGCCAAATTATGCTATTGATTTTTTAGAAACTATCAAACATCTTTTTAACCTAGAAAACACTGCTTTTGTTATTGCCACAAATCTTGTGCAACTTGAATCTTCGGCAAAAGCACTTTTTGGGCAAGATCTTAATTTTAAAAATTATTATCGAAAATTTTCGCCTGTAATTTGGCAATTGCCAAGAACTGACAATTCTTTACAAAAGCAATATTCGGCAATTTTTAGCGCCTTTTGCCAAGCCTTAAAGCTAGAAGAAAATATCAAGACATTGTTAGATGAGTTTTATACTCATGATGGCAATAAAGATAAATCTTGGTACCATATAAACGACACAAAATTTTATTTGCAAACATTTTTAACACAAAACAAACCAAGCTTGCGTGAAATAAAAAGTGTGTTTCATTATTTTTTTGATGTGATAAAAAATTTAAACATAACAAAACTAACTAAAAAAGAAGATAAATTAGAAGACAAGCCTGAATTAAGCCATACAATTTCAATAAACGAAGTTAATGTTTATATTGCAGAATGCTTACTGTTGTTTATGTTAACAACAATATTTTTAGCGATATATAAAAAAATAATCGGCAAAGAAGAATATTTTACAAAAAACATTGAAGTTAGAATTCAACAAATATGTTTATTAACAATCGACTATCCTAATAGGAACTCAATAATTGCTCTGTCAAATGATAAAAACGAATCTACTCATCGTATTACATATAAATTTTCAAACTATAATCAACATCACTTTTTAAACTACTATCGTCAATATTGTAGCGGCAATTGGAGTGACAATATAAACAAAACAATTATTTTTAACACACTTAACAGCTTGATAGAATCTGGTTGTAGCAGTAATATTTAGTTTAATTTTTATAATAGCTAACTCCATCGTTAATTTTAGCTTCGGCAAAGCCTTTTTGGCGTAAAAAACAAGAGTCGCAGGCTCCACAAGCATAAACTTTATCTTTAATAATAACTGGGTCGTAACACGAATGAGTAAGGCTAAAATCTAGCCCTAGTTTATTGGCAAGCAAAACAATTTCTGCCTTGTTTAAGTTTAATAAAGGGCTGTGAATTTGTATTTTTTTACCATAAACTACACTATTTACAGTTGCTAAATTTGCCATATCGCTAAATGCTTCAATAAATTCTGGGCGACAATCGGGGTATCCGCTATAATCAAGGGCATTGGCTCCAAAAAATATATCTTCACAACTTATGCTTTCGGCATAAGCAAGAGCATAAGATAAAAAAATGGTATTGCGTGCCGGCACATAAGTAATTGGCACTTGCTGTGGGTTATGGCTATTTTTAGGAACGGCAATATCGCTGGTGAGAGCCGATCCGCCAAAAATAGTGAGATCGGTTTTGGCAATTTTATGCTCGGTTAATTGATATTTTTTGGCGATTTTTTTTGCCGATTCTAGCTCATAAATATGTCTTTGCTGATAAGAAAAACTCAAGGCATAAACTGCAAAATTTTGCTTTAAAGCAAGCAAGCAAACCGTTGCCGAATCTAAACCGCCACTTAATAAAATCACTGCTTTTTTTTGCATAACTATAAACTTTGTAAAACACTTTTTGATTCTTCTATCATAAGCTCGGTGCTAGTTGGTTGCGAAACATCTTCTTGCACTTGGTTTGCTAGCATATATTGATTATCTTGTAAAAATTTTTCGGTAAGCTGTCTTAATCGTTCTGGCCTAGTTAAATATACCCATTCAATTTCAAGCAAACGAATTTGATCTTGATATTCGGCTATTTCATTTTTGCCAAATGCAATTTGTTCTTGTAAATTATCATATTTAAATTGCATATAAAATGCCAAACAAACACTAAATGCAACAGCAAGAAATAAGCCACCATGAAACAAATGTAGACGATGCCTAGGTTGTAAATTACTCATATTTTCTCTCCCCAACGTAATTTTGCCGATCTCGATCTGGGGTTGGCGGTAAGCTCTGATTGTGTAGGTATGATAGGTAATTTTTTTGGTACTATAAATTCATGAACTTCGGCAATATTTTTTTGCGGTTGATAGCGAGAAATTGTAGTTTTTTTGCCACTATGTTGATTAAAAAAATCTTTAATAATTTTATCTTCAAGCGAATGAAAAGAAACCACCACTAACTTGGCTTTTGGTTGCAAAATTTGTAAAGCAGAATTTAAAACAATAGTTAACTCTTCTAGCTCTTTATTTACTTCAATTCTTATTGCTTGAAATGTTTTGGTAGCAGGATCGGTTTTGTAATTTTTAGCATAAAAAGAACGTACTAAATTTGCTAAATCTATACAACTTTCAATTGGCTTTTGCACTCGGGAAACAACAATTTTTTTAGCAATCGCATAAGCTTTTGGCTCATCGCCAAAATTAGCAATAACTTCGGCTAATTGTTTTTGGCTGTAATTATTTATTACCTCATAAGCAGAAATTTTTTGAGATCTATCCATACGCATATCGAGTTTTGCTTCTGAATCAAACGAAAAACCTCTTTCGTGGTAGTTAAGTTGCATTGAAGAAACACCAATATCTAAAACCATACCGTCAACTTTAGTAATATTTAGCTCGGCCAAAGCTTGCTGTATTTGTGAAAAAGCAATATTGATAAAACGAAAATTATCACCAAAATGTTGCTTTAAATTATCGGCAAAAACACTTACCGAAGAATCACGATCACAAGCTATTACTTGGCAATTTGCTGATTTTAACAGAGCACAAGAATAACCGCCGGCGCCAAAAGTACAATCAAGATAAATTTTTTGATTTTTAGGTTGTAAAACACTAAGCACTTCGTTAAGTAAAACTGGTTGATGAAACTTAGTATTATCAAGCATAAGTTAGGTTAATTTTAATAAATTTCTTTTAATTTTCGCCTCATTTTTGGCTTTTTCCATATGCAGGGCAAATTTTTCTGGTTGCCAAATTTCAAATGTAGCACCTTTACCTACAAAAACTGCCGAATTTCCTGGGTTTATTTCGGCCTTATTTAGTAATGTTTCAGGTAAAATGATTCTGCCTTCACCATCGATAGAAAGTTGAATAGAGCCACCTAAAATAGAAGTAGCAAAAACATCTCTTTCTTCGCAAAATGGATCAAGCTTATCGATAGCAGTAGAGATTTGTTGGATTCTAGATAAATCGCAACCTTCTATGCAATTGTTGATAAAAGATTCATAAACTACTATTACCGAAGAATTTTCGCTTAAAGCAGAGCGAAAATAAGCAGGCAGAGATATTCTGCCTTTGCTATCTATTTTATTGGTAAAGTTAGAAATGAATAAAGCCACAAAAAATAATTAAGAAATATTTTGGAAAAAAATGGAATTTTTTAGTAAATTTATGGAATTTTTTTTTAACAGTCAAGTTTTTTTTCAAAAAATATTTTTAAAAAAAAAGCTTGCCTTGTTGTTTAGGCTTATTTTACTTATCAAAAACATCAAAAAAAAAGATGAGTTCTTGATAATGCTATGTCGAATATGGTTTTTTATGATAAAAGCAATTGATTTTAAGAGAGCAAAAACTGTCAAGACAAATATTTAACAAGATAGAAAATTTTTTTCTTTACTAGCAAAGAAAAATTGACGAAAATGTATATCCTAAATAACAAAATATAACAAAACCAATGATTACTAATATTGAGCCTAAATTAGCTTTTGATGCTCTTGCCACTAATAAAAACAGCTTTTTAATAGATGTTCGAACCCAAGAAGAATTTGATTGGGTTGGTAATATTTGCGACAACTCTTTTTGTAACCAACAAATTTTACTTACCTGGAAAAATGTTGCCAATCTTGCTGAGCCTTCGCAATTTAGTAATGTTTTAAGTGAAATAATTTTTAATAAGTCTAGCTTGCTGTTGAACGATAAAAAAGAGGCTATGCAACATCTACAACTTTATTTTATTTGTCGTTCTGGTGGTCGATCTGGTTTATCTGCAACTCACTTAACAAACTTAGGATGGCAACAATGTTTTAATATTTTAAATGGTTTTGAAGGCGATTTAAATAATCAATATCACAGGGCAACATTAAACGGCTGGAAAGTTAATAATTTGCCATGGAGACAATCTTAAAAATGCCAGAAGCTCAAGTTCAAAAACATTCTAATAATCAACATCACTTAAATGCTTTTTTGCAATGTTGCCAAAATATTGTTTCTACTGAAGATTTTAAAAAATGGTTTAGCAATCTTAAATTAGTTTCTCTTGATCAACATCAAATTACTCTCGAAGCTAATTCAAAATTCATTCGAGATTGGTTAAATCGCGAATTTTTTAGCAAAAATACCTTTCTAAAATCTTTACAACAATCTTATTTACAACTTAAAAAAATAACCGCTGTTTATTTAGTAAAACCAGAAACTAACACCAACGAAATTAGCGCCAATGATAAAATCATCAATCTCTCGCCTCATAATAATGTTTTTGCTTATGGCACCGATTTAAATAACAAATTTACTTTTGATAATTTTATTGCCACAAAATACAATAAAATCGCCCTTTCTATGGCAAAAATTGTGTCTAAAATACAAGACGCCCCAGATTTTTTAACCGATAAAATACCGCTTTTTATTCATGGCGGAGTTGGTTTAGGTAAAACGCATCTAGCCCAAGCTATTGCTTGGCAATTAAAAAATCACAATACTAAACAAAAAGTTGTTTATCTTTCAGCAGAAAAATTTATGTTTCATTTTGTGCAATCAGTACGCAACAATGATACTATGGCTTTTAAAGAAAAAATGCGATCTATCGATGTTTTAATAGTTGACGATGTGCAGTTTATTTCTGGCAAAGATGGTACTCAACAAGAATTTATGAATTGTTTTAATGCTTTAGTTTCTGAAAATAAACAAGTAGTCTTGGTATGTGATCGTTGCCCTTCTGGCCTTGATAATATCGATGAAAAATTAAAATCACGAATTTCTGGCGGTATGATTGTGCAACTACAACAGCCCGATTTTTCTGATCGTTTTGCCATTATTCAACATAAAATACAACAGTTTGATTTGCAACTTAATATTGAGATGATTAATTTTATTGCTCATAATATTAAACAATCAGTGCGAGATTTAGAGGGGGCATTAAAAAAAATTGTTAGTGAAAAATTATTTGGCAATAACGATTTATCAATGCTTCACATACAAAATTTACTTGCCAGCTATATTAACAGCTCTAGCACTACCGAAATTTCGTGCCAAAAAATACAACAATTAGTTGCCGATTATTATCAAGTAAAACAACAAGATTTAGTTTCAACCAGCAAATTAAAGCACTTTGTTAAACCCAGACAAATTGCTATGTATCTTTGCAAGCAATACACTAATTTAAGTTTACAAAAAATTAGCCACGATTTTGCCAAAAAAAACCATGCAACAGTTTTGCATGCTGTTAAAACTATTGAGCTTTTACAGGTTTCTTGCCAAAAAACGAAAAACGAAATATTATTTTTGCAAAGCAAAATATAAACAAAGAATGTTGCGCCCCCTTTTTAAAAAAAATAGCATTTTTCTCAAAATTATTTGTTGCATTACATGGCCACAAAGCTATAATTTATATAGCTTTGTGGCTATATAGTTACAGCTTTTTAACTATAATACCAATTCCCATTTTTAAATAATAAAAATAACTTCATATTTATTAATTTTAATTTTTAGTTTAAAACCTTGATTTATCTAGATGCACTAACGGTTTTAAAGCTAAATTTAAAACTAAAACTATTTTGTTATTTGATTATTTAAAGATGCGAGTTGGTATAATATGTTTTTATCTTTTTAAATGATATTTTTTTTAAAAATATTGACTATTAATCAACAATGTATCACAATAATATACTTTATCTAACAAAATTTTTAATAAATTATGGTATTTCAATTTATACAAAATGGTATAGCATATTTACATACTAAAGAATATCTCTTGCAACTGATTAGTAAGGATGATGAAAATTTTCAACATCTTCACAAAAATTTAAAAGAAAGTAAAGTTTTTTGCTTGGGGGCAATTAAGGAAAATTCTAAAGTTTATAAACATATCGTGCGGGCAATTAAAGAAGATGGTGAAGTTTTTGACAAGCTTTTTCCCTGCCAACCAGTAGAAGGTAGAAATAGAACTTACAAGAAATGTGTTTTCTTGAGAGAGGTTAAGATGAATACTGATGATCAAAATATTGCATTAACGAGATATCTATTAGAAACTGATAAAAAATTTTTATTGAGAGTGATTAATGAGAATACTGAGGAGGAAAATATTAAATTAATCAATTATCTTTCCCGCAAACACAATCATTACGGATTAACATACACGGAATTGCCAGAGTTTTTTCTTGAGGCGGTTGAAAAAAAGCCCGAAATTTTTAATTTTCTTAATCAAGAATTGAAACAAGATATAATGGAAGCTAAATCAAAATATAAAAATGATTCACAAGCAAAAGAAGAGCCTCAAAATATACAAGCACAACCAGGGTTAGGAGAAGAGGTGTATCACAAAAAACCTCCACAAAGAATAAAAAATCAGTCAATAATGCCAGCAAAACCGCTACTAGCAAAACCGCTACTAGCAAAACCGCAATGAAGACAATAAATTTCTATTTGTTATACCAATCACATCTCATAATACAACTCTTGCATCGCTAATTATATTTTACTTTATTTGCCATACGTGAAAACTAGCAAAAAATTAAAACAAATTAGCGATGCAACAGTTGTATGATATAAAAAATATAAAATTAGTTGTTGATTTATTGAAAAAAAGATTTTAGCATAGATAATTGAAAAATGATTTTTAATTAATTTTTAACACTAAAAAATATGTCTATCTCAATTACACAATTATCTAAAGAAGGTTTAAATTATGAGTTTTATGTTAATATAGCATGGGATTTGATCGATCAAAAAATAGATAAAAGAACATCTAAAGATCAAGAAAACTTTACTCTTAATGGTTTTCGCAAAGGTCAGGTTCCGCTTAATATCATCAAAGAAAAAAACTTTACTTTATATTTAAGATCGGAGCTAGAAAAATTACTTGATAAAACCATCGATAAAATTTTAGACGATAATAAAATTCAATCAGCTTCTTATCCTAAAACTTATATTGAAAAAGCTAATCCTAACGAAAACGCAGAAGTAAAAATTATTATTGAAGCAATGCCTAGCATTCCAGAAATAGATTTAACAAAAATAAATCTTACTAAATACGAATTAATTTTGCAAAACGATTTAGTTGAAATGTTTGTATCTAAAAATTTAAAAAGCTTGTTAAAACAAGATAAACAACAACCAAATTATCAGGCAAAAATTGGCGATGTCGTTACGATTGATTATATTGGAACCGTAGATGGCAATCAGTTTGAAGATGGTTTGTATGAAAATCAAAAAATTGAGCTTGGCTCAAAAACTTTAGTTGCTAACTTTGAAGATCAAATGGTTGGTGCAAAAGAAGGCGATAAACTTACTGTTCAGGTTTTATTTCCTGCTGATTATTTTAAGCCAAAATATGCCAATAAAAACGGTATCTTTGAGGTTACTATCAAAGAGGTTTATACTTATGAAGATCAAGAATTAAATGATGATTTTATCAAAGAAAAATTAGGTTTTGACAATAGAGAAAAACTTTTTGAAAACACTAAAGAGCAAATGGCAAAAGGTTACGAAATAACTTTAAAAAATATTGTCAAGAAACAATTGTTCGATCAACTCGATGAGCAGTATAAAATTGAATTACCAAAATCTTTACTAGAAAATCAGTTAAAAGTTGTTGAAAATCAACAAGGAATCGACAAGCTAAATTTAGAGCAAAAAAATAAACTTGTTGAAAGAATGGTTCGTTGCGGTATTATTATTAACGACATCGCTAATAAAAATGCTCTTAAAATTGAAAAAGACGAATTTGATGCAAAAATCAGTGAAATATTGTCTTTTATTCCAAATCAAGAAGATGCTAAATTGTTCTTAGATCAATTGCAAGAAAGTGAAGAGATGGCAAATCAAATTGGCGGATCTATCATAGAAGAAAAAGTTCTTGATTTTATTAGTAAATCAGCAATTATCACTATTAAACAAATACAAGATAAAGAAGTAGATCAAATTTGGTACGATCTTAATAACAACCTTAATTTCTAAACCATGAACGATTTTCTTAGTGCCTTAAAGCTTGTTGCATTTCCTATTCATAAAGAAGGTTATAAATTTATTATAATTTTCGCTATTGCTACTGCTATTTTGGCTATGTTTAGCAGTAGTTTGGGTGTTGTTGGCTTGGTTCTTACCGCTTGGTGCATTTTCTTTTTTCGCGATCCAGATCGTGTCTCTCCTATAGAAGAGAATGTTCTTGTTAGTCCAGCCGATGGTTTAGTAACAAGGGTTGAATATGGTGCCGATGCTCCAGCGGAGCTTGGTTATGCTAATACCAAATTTAATAAGATCAGTATTTTTCTTAATGTTTTTAATGTTCATGTGAATAGGGTGCCTTTTTCTGGATCGGTAATTAAAGTGGTTTATAAGCCAGGCAAATTTTATAGTGCCAATGCCGAAGAGGCTAGCTTTGATAACGAAAGAAACTCGATAGTTATTAAAACTGCTAGTGGTCACGAAATAATTTTTGTGCAAGTTGCTGGTTTAGTTGCTAGAAGAATTATTTCAGATATTAAAGAGGGTCAGGAGGTTATTACTGGTCAGAGATACGGCATTATTCGTTTTGGTAGTAGATTAGATCTTTATTTACCAGAAGATATCGAAATCAAATCTTTACTTGGTCAAACCATGATTGGCGGTGAAACAATTATTGCTAAAATCAATCAAAGATAAAGTTTTTATAAAATATGACTTCTATAAATATTTCGCAACTCATTGCTAAAAGAGAAGGGGCAACAATTGGTGGCGGTCAAAAAAGAATTGATATTCAGCATTCAAAAGGTAAGCTCACAGCTAGAGAAAGAATTGAGGTTTTGCTCGATCCTAATTCTTTTGAGGAATATGGTTTATATGTCGAGCATCGTTGCATAGATTTTAATATGGATGACAAAAAACATCCCGGAGATGGTGTAGTGACTGGTCATGGCACAATTAATGGCCGATTAGTTTTTGTTTATGCTCAAGATTTTACAGTTATGGGTGGCTCTTTGGGTGAGGCTCATGCCAAAAAAATATGCAATATTATTGATAAGGCAATACAAGTTGGTTCTCCAGTTATTGGTATTAACGATTCTGGTGGGGCTAGAATTCAAGAGGGTGTTGATTCTTTGGCTGGTTATGGTGAAATTTTTCAACGAAATATCGATGCTAGCGGTGTAATTCCGCAAATATCTTTAATTATGGGGCCTTGTGCTGGTGGTGCCGTTTATTCGCCAGCTCTTACCGATTTTGTCATTATGGTTGAAAATTCATCTTATATGTTTGTAACTGGTCCTGATGTTGTTAAAACTGTTACTCACGAAAATGTTTCTCAAGAAGATTTAGGTGGTGCTTCTGTGCATGCCTTAAAAAGTGGAGTTGCTCATTTATCTTTTAAAACTGAAATCGAAGCCATTTTACAAACCAGAAGATTAATTAATTTTTTACCGCTTTCTAATACTCAAAAAGTTCCGCAAGTTCCAGTTAACGACAATCCAGATCGTGTTGATGTGGCATTAAATACTTTGGTTCCAGAAAATCCAAATCAGCCTTACAATATGCGAGAATTAGTTGAAAAAATACTCGATGAGAGTAATTTTTTAGAGATTCAGCCTAATTATGCTAAAAATATTATTGTTGGTTTTGGCAGAATGGAAGGTTCTACAGTTGGTATTGTTGCTAATCAACCTATGCAATTAGCTGGTTGTCTCGATATTAAAGCTAGCGAAAAAGCTGCTAGGTTTATTAGGTTTTGCGATGCTTTTAATATTCCATTAGTTACTTTTGTTGATGTGCCTGGGTTTTTACCTGGTACCGATCAAGAACATAACGGTATCATTAAACACGGTGCAAAATTGTTGTATGCTTATGGTGAAGCCACTGTGCCAAAAATCACTACTATCATTCGTAAAGCTTACGGTGGCGCTTATATTGTGATGAATTCTAAACATTTAAAAGGCGATGTTAATTATGCTTGGTCTAATGCCGAAATTGCAGTAATGGGGCCAGATGGCGCAGTGGAGATTATTTTTCGCGAAGATGCTAAAAATCCAGAAGTAAAAACTAAGAGAGTTGCTGAATATCGTCAAAAATTTGCCTCTCCTTTTGTTGCTGCTTCACGCGGTTTTCTTGATGAAGTTATCAGGCCACAAAGCACAAGAAAAAGCATTTGCCTAGCTTTGCAAATTCTTAAAAATAAAAAGGTGAATAAAATGTGGAAAAAACACGATAATCTGCCTCTTTAAAAATATCATAAACCACAAAATGACTCAACAAAATAATAATCAAAAATATGCAACAATAGCAATTGTTGGAGCTCCTAATGCAGGAAAATCAACTATTACCAATGCTTTAGCTAAAACTAAACTTGCTATTGTTTCGCCAAAAGTTCAAACTACCAGAACCTCTCTTAAAGCTATCATTAACCATCAAGAAAATCAGCTTATCATTATTGATACTCCTGGTATTTTTATTCCACAAGATCATCGAATCTTAGAAAGAATCATTGTTAAAACCGCTTGGCAAGCGCTTCGAGAAGCCAATCATATTTGCTTGGTTATCGATGTTTCTTGCGGTATAAATAAGCAAAATCAACAAATTATTGCCGATCTTAAAAAAGAAGATTTACCTATCACTGTATTATTAAAC
>CANEUR010000011.1 GCA_947441875.1 Rickettsiales bacterium
AATTAAGCAATATCAAGCTTTGCTTGCGGTAGAAAATTTCACTATTAATTTTATCGAATGTGGTTTGCACGAAATTGCTAAAATCGCCTTTAAACTAAACAACGAAGTAGAAAATATCGGAGCCAGAAGGCTTCATACTTTGCTAGAAAAAATTTTAGAAGATATTAGTTTTGAAGCTTGCGATATGCCTCAAAACTCAATTGTAACCATAGATAAAAATTATGTTGAACAGCATTTAGGAGATTTAATCAATGCCAAAGATGATCTTACTAAATTTATTTTGTAGTGTCTTGCTGTTTTATTAATTTTAATCTTTAGATCTTCCACCTCTCAAAACAGCTGTATTTTAAACTGAAATTTCGTTTATGTTTATTTTTTATTTGCGATCGCCAAAAATAGCTGCACCAAGACGAATTTGAGTTGTGCCAAGGGGCAAGGCATAGCAAAAATCGGCAGACATGCCCATAGAAAGTTCCGATAAATTAAGTTGTTTGGCAATTTTTTGCATTAAAGCAAAATAAGGAGCTGGCTGGGTGGTGATGGGCGGAATACACATAAGACCATTAATTGGCAATGATATTTCTTGACAAAAATTATAAAAATCAATAACTTCGTTTGGTAAAATACCGCTTTTTTGTGGCTCAGAACCAATATTGACCTGAATAAAAATAGCCAGTTTTTTTTGTTGTTTTGCAATTTCTTGTTTTAATAGTAGGGCATTTTTTTGACTGTTTAAAGTGGCAACAGTGTTAAATAAACTCACAATTTCTTTGATTTTATTGCTTTGTAAATTGCCAATAAATTGCAATTCTAGATGTGGAAATTGTGCTAAAATTGATGGCCATTTTTGTTTGGCTTCTTGCCAATAATTTTCGCCAAAACAAGTGTAGCCTGTATTGATTGCTTGTAAAATTTGCTCTTCGGCAATGGTTTTGCTTACTGCTACTATTTTTATTTGCCTACTTGATAAATGATAGTTTTTAAATGTTTCGGCGATTTTGTTATCAAAATATTTTTTTGCGATAATAGCCAATTTTTTTAACCTCCGCCAATAAAATGAACTATTTCAATAATATCGTTTTGAGAAATGATGGTGTTATCAAAATTATGATGAAAAACCAAGTTTTGATTGAGTTCTACCGCAACTTTAGTGTGATCTAGGCCAAATTGTTGCAACAATTTGCTAATGTTGGTATTATTATTAATGGTTGTTTTTTCGCCGTTTAAAAGTATTTGCATTTTTTTACGACATTTCTAACATTTTTTCTAAAGGTTTTCTGGCAGAAGCAATTAATTGTGGCGATAAATTGATTTCGGCTCCAAAAGTTGATTGTGTGATATCTGTCATGGCTAAATAAATTTTTTCTAGGCTGTTTAGTTGCATATAAGGGCAAATGTTGCAGGCAGAACAACCAGTGGTATTGATAAAAGGGCAATCATAAAAAATAGCCGAAGGATTGGCTATTTTCATTTGATGAATAATATTTGGCTCGGTTAAAACAATAAATTCGGCACCTGTATTTTGGCAAACATAATTAAGCAGTGAAGAGGTAGAGCCAATATGATGGGCATAGTTTAGTAAGCTTTCAGGACATTCGGGGTGGGCGATAATTTTGGCAAGAGGATGTTTTGTAGCAAGTTTAACAAGTTCTTTTTCGCTAAATCTTTCGTGCACCAAGCAACTGCCTTGCCATAAAATTAAGTTACGCTTGGTTTGTTTGGCAATAAACCTACCTAAGTGTTGGTCGGGAGCAAAGATAATTTCTTGATCGGCTGGAATTTGCTCGATAATTTTTTTTGCATTAGTAGAAGTAACGATAATATCAGAAAGTGCTTTAATTTCGGCAGAGCAGTTAATGTAGGTAAGAGCAATTGCTTTAGGGTGAAGAGAGCGAAAATAAGCAAAATCGGCTGGTTGGCAAGAATCTTCGAGGCTACAACCTGCTTTTATATCTGGAATCAAAACTTGTTTATGAGGAGAAAGAATTTTTGCAACTTCTGCCATAAATTTTACTCCACAAAAAACAATTTGATTAGCGTTGTTATTGAGAGCTTTTCTTGATAAATCAAGAGAATCGCCAACAAAATCGGCAATATCTTGTATTTCGCTGTTTTGATAGAAATGGGCAAGAATTATGCTGTTATTTTGTTTTTTTAAATCTAGTATAGCTTGTTTTAAATCGGAAGGAAAGGTTGTCATAAAAATTATGGTCGCCAATTCAAAAAATTATTTAAAAATTGCAAACCAATTTCGCCACTTTTTTCTGGGTGAAATTGTGCCCCAATGATGTTATCTTTAGCAACAACTGCGGTAATTTTAGTGTTGCCATATTCAACATGGGCCAGCAAATTATTTTCGTTTTGGCAAGTAAAATGAAAAGAGTTAGCAAAGTAAAAATCGGTACCATTATGAATATTTTTTAAAATTGGATGTTTATTATTTTTAATAATTAGGTTGTTCCAGCCCATATGGGGAACTTTTAAGTGAGGTTCAATGATTTTTTCTACTCTACCATTGATAAAATTTAAACCTTGGTGTTCGCCATTTTCAAAGCCAACTGAGGCTAAAACTTGCATACCAACACAAATTGCTAAAAAAGGTTTTTTAAATTTTAAAACTTGATTGCGTAGCTCTAAAACAAAGCCTTCGATGTTACGCAAACCCTGCATACAATCACCAAATGCACCAACTCCGGGCAGTAAAAAATAACTAGAAGATTTTAAATCGGAAACTTTATTGGAAACAACAATTTCGATGCTATTGTTAGATGAAACAGTTTTTAAAGCATTGAATACCGATTCAACATTGCCAGCACCGTAATCGAGGATAGTTAATTTCATTGCTTGTTAAAGAGTTTAATTTTGTGAAAGTTTTTAGATTGAGTAAAAGAAAAATTAAGTTTTGTAGTTGTTATTTTGTTGTTGATTGCTATTTGTAATGCTTCAAAATCATTTTTAGCAAAAAATAAACCAGCATAAGTATAATTTAATTTATTTTGCAGATAATTGCATTTCCAGTTGTTGGCATTTAAACTTACCATTATTTGAAAAAGAGCTAATAAATAAAAATTATTAATATTAAATGTTGTGCTTAGTAATAAAATGATAAAAATATTAGCCATATACAACAAACTCTCTTGCCACATTTTTTGATATAAAAACCAAAAAATACCAAAGAAAAAAACAGACCAAGAAAAGGAGCTTTCTTTAATAACCAAAAACTCCTCTACTTGACCGTAATTATTTTGTTTTAATAAAGCATTGTAAGCTATCATTGATAATTAAGATATGGCTAGAGCCTTTTTAACTTTCTCTACGATACTTGCAAAAGTTTCTGGCTGATGAACAGCTAAATCGGCTAATACTTTACGATCGAGATCGATTTGGGCAAGTTTTAAGCCATTAATAAATTGCGAATAAATAAGGTTTTGTTGACGCACTGCCGCATTGATACGTTGAATCCATAAACCTCGCATATCTCTTTTTCTTACTTTGCGATCACGATAAGCATATTGCATTGCCTTTTCAACTTTTTCAATGGCTACACGAAAACAATTTTTTGCTCTTCCACGATAGCCTTTTGCCATTTTTAAGATTTTTTTGTGTCTGGCTTTTTTGGTAACACCTCTTTTGACTCTACTCATAAACTATAAAATAATAAATTAAAATTAACGATTGTAAGGCATTTTGAATTTTAAAATGCTAGCAGAATGACCCTCAGATAAAATAGCAGACTTTCTTAGTTTGCGAATTTGACTTTGGCTTTTTTTATTAAGATTGTGTCTTTTACCTGCTTGTTTATGAGATATTTTACCAGTAGCCGTGATGCGGAATCGCTTTTTGGCACTACTATTAGTTTTAACTTTTGGCATATTTTATGTTGTTTTATATTGCAGAAAAATAGGTATATTTAGCAAAAACTAAATATTTTTTAACCTATAAATCAAATAAAAATTTACAAAGATTTTTGTATTTAAAAAACACAAAAAACCTAGCGATAAATTTTTTTCACATAATTATAAAGTAATAATTTTATAATGCAAATAATTTTATAAAAAAATCTTGCTAACTAAGATTGTTTTAATTACAATATTGGCAACTTGTTTTTGCAAAATTAATTTTTAAGGTTAATTTAAGGGGCAAAAATTTTTAATTATATAATTATTTATAAACACACACTATGGCTCGTCAAATAGAAATCGAAAAATATCGTAACATTGGCATTATGGCTCACATCGATGCTGGCAAAACCACTACTACCGAAAGAATCTTATTTTACACTGGCAAATCTCATAAAATCGGCGAAGTGCACGATGGTGCCGCCACCATGGACTGGATGGAACAAGAGCAAGAAAGAGGCATTACCATCACTTCCGCTGCCACTACTTGTTTTTGGAAAGAGCATCGCATTAACATTATCGATACTCCAGGTCACGTTGATTTTACTATTGAAGTTGAAAGATCTCTAAGAGTTCTCGATGGAGCTGTTGCAGTTTTTGATTCGGTTGCTGGTGTTGAGCCGCAATCTGAAACCGTATGGAGACAAGCCAATAAATACAAGGTGCCAAGAATTTGTTTTGTTAACAAAATGGATAGAGTTGGTGCAAATTTTTATCGCTGTGTCGACATGATGAAAACTAGGCTTGGAGCTAGGCCAATTCCTATTCAGTTACCAATTAATGAAGCCGAAAATTATGGTGGTTTAATCGATTTAGTAAAAATGAAGGCCGTAGTTTGGAAAGATGATACCATGGGTGCCGATTACACTTATGCAGAAATTCCAGATGATTTAAAAGAAAAAGCCCAGCAATACCGCGAACAATTAGTTGAAGCCGCAGTTGAGCAAGATGATGCCTTGATGGATAAATATCTTAACGGCGAAGAAATATCTGAGGCCGATCTTAAAATCTGCATCAGAAAAGCAACAATTGCTGGGGCTTTTGTGCCTGTAATTAATGGCACTGCCTTTAAAAATAAAGGCGTTCAAACCTTACTTGATGCCGTGGTCGATTATTTACCAAGTCCGCGCGATATCAAAGAAATTCCGGCTATTAATTTAAAAAATGAACAACCAATTGTTATCAATTGTGATAATCAAAAATTTGCTGGTTTAGCTTTTAAAATCATGACCGATCCTTTTGTGGGTTCTCTTACTTTTGTTAGAATTTATGCTGGTATTTTAACTGGTGGCACTGGAGTGATTAATACCACTAAAAACAACAATAAAGAAAGAATTGGTCGAATTCTTTTAATGCATGCTAATAACCGTGAAGATATAAAAGAAGCATTCGCTGGCGATATTGTTGCTTTAGCTGGTTTAAAAAACACTACCACTGGCGATACTTTAGTTGAGCCAGACAATAACATTATTTTAGAACGAATGATTTTTCCAGAACCAGTAATTGAAGTTTCTGTTGAGCCAAAATCAACCGCCGATCAAGAAAGAATGGGCATGGCTCTTTCACGTTTAGCTTCTGAAGATCCTTCTTTACGTATTGAATCTGATAAAGAATCTGGTCAAACTATTTTAAAAGGTATGGGCGAATTGCACCTCGAAATTATTGTTGATCGTATGAAGCGCGAATTTAAAGTTGATGCAAATATTGGTCAGCCAAAAGTTGCTTATCGTGAGGCAATTACCAAATCAACCGAAATTGATTATACTCATAAAAAACAATCTGGTGGTGCTGGTCAGTTTGCAAAAGTTAAAATTATTTTTGAGCCACTCGATGCCGATAATAAAGAAAATTTTATCTTTCAAAGCGAAATTGTTGGCGGTAGAGTGCCAAAAGAATATATTCCCGGAGTTGAAAAGGGCTTAACATCTGCCAAAGACACAGGCATACTAGCGGGTTATCCAGTGGTAAGATTAAAAGCAAGGCTTATCGATGGCGCTTATCACGATGTTGATTCTAGTGTTTTGGCATTTGAAATTGCTGCTCGATCTGCTTTTCGCGAAGCAATGGAAAAAGCTGGGGCAATTATTTTGGAGCCAATCATGAAAGTAGAAGTGGTAACTCCAGAAGATTATATGGGCGATGTAATCGGCGATATAAACTCTCGACGCGGACACATTCAAAACCTCGAAGCTCGAGATGTTGCTCATGTTATCACTGCTAAAATTCCACTTTCTTCAATGTTTGGTTATGTTAATAATCTTCGTTCTTTATCGCAAGGTAGAGCAAGTTATAGCATGGAGTTTGAATGTTACGAACCTGTGCCAGCACACATTGCCGAAGAAATTAAAGCAAAAAAAGCCTAGTTTAAAAAGATAAAATAAAAAAGTCTAGATAATTTTAGAACATATTTTTTATAATAATTTTTAACAAAATCTTATGTAAATTTGTTTTTCTATTATTAGATCTAAATTCAATTTCTTTTAAATGCAAGATCAACTTTCTGCATACAAGTTCATTATGAGAGTAAAACACTCATCAAATGTTCCATTCAACTTCATCAAATAACTTTTGATGAAGTTAGAATTTGAAATTCTGTATATTTAAAGATGGGAAATGGTATTATGCCAAAAATAGTAAATAAAGTGAAATATAATTTGAAATGTAACAGTCATATTATACTATTTTCAAAAGCCAATATTTATCAACATCATCTTCTAGCACCGCAACAAGAAAAAAAATTAAAATTAGAAAAAATAGAAAAAATTGAACAAGCAGCTGATGGTTGTTGCCCTTCTTTTTGCACTGATTTTTGAAGATTTTTACAATAATATGAAAGAGCAGTGGCAATTTCTTTCATATTAATAGCGGTCTCTTTTGCATCGAGAGGGTTTTGTGCATTTTGAGTTAGCGGGTCGGTCAGAACTAAAACTTTCGCATCCGCCCTGTATTGCTTGCCTCAATTGATCAAATTTATTAACACACGGAATAGGATGATAACCAAGATCTGAAAGAATTCTACAAACTTTTATATTTGAATCGGTAGTTCCTCTCATCAAATCTCCTTGTTTATCTTTTGTTAACTCTGCTTTAGTTGCAAAAGTTATACATCTACCGCGATTGTGAAAATTAGCTATAATAACTCCGTTTTCTTCTCTATAATCAACAAATTGATATCCTAATTGTTTTTTTAAAATAGAAACTGTAAATGCTGATTCAGAATCTTTTTTATATTGCTCTATCATCGTTTCATGCTTTTGACGACTTACTAATGTTTTAAGCTCTTCTAAATTTTGTGTATCATTATTATAATTGCTGAGTATTTTTATGTCACCTTCTGTTAATCTACTTTTTTGTTGAGATAAAAGATTTGTTATTTGAGTTTTTATTGCTTCTTTATCTGGTTTTTCTGCATGTAATTTTTGCCCTAACTCATTCCATGGTTTATAAAGATCATTTTCTGCTATTTTTCCTTCTTCTATGTTTTTTTGCTGTTTTTCTAATAGTTCTTTTTGTGTTTTTATGATGCCACTTCTATCTTCTTCTGATATTTCATTGTATTTATTTAATAAATCTTCTCTTGCGCAAAAATTAAGCGCATCTACCTTTCCAAAAGCTTTTTCCATAATTTGTTTATCTGTATCAACATCTCCATTTACTTTTTTAGTTGCATCATCTAATATTTTAGCTTTTAAAACTTCTATCATTGCAACATCATCCATAACTTCTTGATTTATTTTTGATAAAGCTGTTATGCGATCTGCAAAGTATTTTTGTGCAAAATTTTTTGTGTCAGAATCTGTAAAGAAAGAACTATCTGGCGATCCATATGGTCTTGTTCCGGCAATAAAAACAGCATCAACATCTTTAATTAAATTAAGTCTCGAAAAAATAGCTAAAGCTCCTCCTCCAAAAGCACAATGTTTTCCACTTATTGTTTCATCAGAAGAAGAAACGGAAGTGGAGTTTTTTAATATTTCACTAAAACTAAGAGATACTCCTTTAAGAAAAGGAAAATCATCACCTTTTACATCAGCTCTTTCTCCTGGCTGTATTGCTACAGCAAGACTTTGTGTGACTTGTTCTATTTCTTGCAATTGTGTATCAGTTAAATTTGCAATTATTGAATGAAAATCAGGATTTATAGAGTAATTTTTATCTTTTTCTGTCACAATGTTATTTTTAACCAAACATTTTATATAATCATCAAATGGTTTAATTGCCTGTTCTGTGCTTTCAAATTTTTTAAATTCCTCTCCATTAAAAACCTCAATAAGTTTTTCAAATGAAGATTTCATTACATCTGATGACGAAAATTGTTTTGTATTGGGCATATTTTTTTGTTTTAAAATTTGTAAAAGTTATAAAATAATAAAACAAAATAATAAAATAAAAACTTTATCGGTGTCAATAGATAAATTATTTTATTCTCCATTTTTTCATTAAATATTGTTCTATCAGCATTCTTTCTCTTGCTTTTAAAGCTCGGTTAAAAATCAAGATTTCACCAATGTAGCCATCAAAAGAAGTGCCTATTTCTAGATATCGTTCTAATGAAGTATTAAGCGAAGAAGTGGTATTTTGAGTTTCTTCTAGTTTAGAATTAATGTAAAAACTCGAGTTGTTGCCGTTTTTGATAGCCGAAATAAGTTGCGGTTTTGCCAAATAAGATTGACTGGTATAATTTTTGGTTACTCTATCAAGGCTATTATAATTGCCAAAATCAAAATAAAAATTATTATTATAATAAGCATTTAACATAATTCTCTCTCCTGAATTTGCCGCATTTTGAGTGCTTGAATTAATAGTAAAAGTAGCCAAGTTGCTTGATTTAACATTTTGCACCACAAAAATAGTAATTTCGTTTTCGCTAGCAATGTTGCTAGTTGATAAATTTTCGATTCTTAAAAAATCATTACCATCAAAATAAAGAGCAGGTAAATGATTGATTGCCGAAACATAATATTTTGGGCGATTAGCTAAATTGCTAGCAGTAAAATTTAACCGAGCAGGATAAACTTTTTGTAAATTAACATCTTGCCACCAGCCGATGGTTTGTTTATCAGAAATATCGGTTAAAAAACTAGTATTTGTTAAATTATCGGATTTAAAAGAATTTTGGGCAGTAGCATCAAGCCACAAAGCTAGGTTTTCAATTTTAATAATAGTGCTAGATTTAGTAATTTTTCTAGCAGAAACCAAAGAAGCTTTTAGCACAAAATTATTGTAATTAATAATTCCAGCAAGCATAATACCCAAAATCAACACCACAATAGAAAGCTCAACTATAGAAAAGGCTTGTTTATTTTTAATCTGCCCATTTTGATGTTTTTTATTTAACATAATTTATTTTTTAATTTTCCATTTTGTTAATAAATATTGTTCAACTTGTAATCTTTCTTTGTTGCCAAGTGCTGTGTTAAACACTAAAATTTCGCCCAGCCAACCTAAAAAATTTTCACCAACTTTAATTCTCATAACACTTGCATTACCAAAATTATTATCGCTAATTGTAGAATTAGATGTTGTTGATGAGGCTCGCCTATTGCCATTTAAATAAAGCGAAATATTGTTAGCATTTTTAACGGCGGTAAGCATTTGCAATGCTCCTAACTTTAAAGAATCAGAATCTTCTGTTAAAGTGTTGTCGGCAAATTTTATTGCAATTCTATTATTATCGTAGCCAAAATTAACTACATCTGCAGTGCCGAATCTGACTAATCTTGTGCCATTGGCAGATTTATCAAACACATAAACAATAAAAATAGTAGCTTGATTATTTTGTAAAACATCAGCTAAAACAATATTTTGACTTGTAAATTCTAAAAAATTATTGCTAGATCCTTTAAAATAAAGCATCGGCAAGCCTTCTGTTACATTTTCTTTATATTCTGGCTGATTATTACTGGTTAGTTGAGTAAAATTAAGTCTTTTTGTAACTGGTTTTAAAGGTGAAATATCTTTCCAGCTCGCAATCTTAACATTATTTTCTATTTTTGCATTATTTTGAGCTTCTAAAGAACTAGAAAAACAAGTTTCAAGCCATAAAGTGAGGCTTTCCATAGTATTAACATCGGAGTTGGTGGTTAGTTTTTGAGCGGTTGCTAAACTAGCATCGCCAATTAAGAAGGTGCCGTTTAAAATGCCAACCATAAGCAACGAAACTACAAGTATTACCATTGATATTTCTACAATAGAGAAAGCCTTATTTTTTGGTTGTTTTTTCCAATGTTTTGTGAAATTAATTTTGTGAGACATTTTATAAAATAAATTGCTAGATTTTTGATTTTAACTAAAATACAATATTGATGTAAAGTAATTTTAGCAAGAATTTTATTTTTTTTGGTTTTTATGGCAAAAAATAGCAACAGCTCCCTACAAAATTTAGCTTTTATGCCTCAAAAAAAAGGTTTTTTAGGCATTGAAGAACAATATTTAAATCATCCAAGCCAAGCAAAGGCAATAGTTATTCCTTTTGGTTTAGAAAATTCGGTGAGCTATAAAGGTGGCACTAAAAATGGCCCCAAGGCAATTATTAAAGCATCTCACCAAGCCGAGCTTTTTGATGAAGAATTTTGGTGTGAGCCTTATTTACAATATGGAGTGCAAACTTTACAAGAGCCAAAAATTGATTTTACTAATATTTCTGCCTCTTTAAATCAGTTAGCCAGCATTACCAAACAAGTGCTTGATGCCGATAAATTTCCGCTTATTTTAGGTGGTGAACATTCTATTACTGCAGGTAGTATTCGCCCATTTGTTGAAAAATACCCAGATCTAGCAATTTTGCATTTCGATGCTCATGCCGACTTACGCGATGGTTATAACGGTGAGCATTTTTCACATGCGGCCGCACTTAGAAGAGTGATGGATAACCCTATCTCTACCTTGGTTTCATGTGGTATTCGCAATATTTCTGCTTCTGAAATTCCTTACCTAGAAGCAAATCGCCACAAAATACATATGCATTTTGCCAAAGATATAAAAAATTGGCAAATCGAAAAAATCATCGAACCTTTAATTAATGCTACAAAAAATCGTCCTGTTTTTATTACTTTCGATATTGATGGCTTTGATTCTAGCTTAATGCAAGCCACAGGCACTCCAGAACCTGGTGGCATGTTTTGGTATGATGCTATAAATATTATTAAAGAAGCCTCTAAAGTTTCTAAAATTGTTGGTGCCGATGTAGTTGAGCTTGCACCACAAAAAGCACTGCATTCTTGCGATTTTCTTACCGCTAAATTATGTTATAAAATTTTATCTTATGCTTTAGCCACACCAAAAATTTCAACATAAATTAATGAATGATTTGAGCAAATATACCATAGACGGCATCTTTCTTAACAAAGGTAAAAGCCAACGAATAAACCTTGATATGGGTAAAATGCACGATTTTATTCCGTTAAATATGCCTATCGAGGTTATACGTGGCAAGCAAGATGGTCCAACCTTATTTGTAAGTGCAACTATTCATGGCGACGAAATAAACGGCATCGAAATTATTAAAAGACTACTTGCTTTTCTGCACAAAAGTAAAATTAACGGCATGCTTATTGCTATTCCTATTGTCAATGTTTTTGGCTTTAGTCAGCATTCTAGGTATCTGCCAGATAATCGTGATTTAAATCGTTGTTTTCCGGGGCTGAAAAATGGCTCGTTGGCATCGCAACTTGCCTATAAATTTATGCAAGAAATTGTATTAAAATCTGATTACGGCATTGATATACACACAGGATCTGGCAATAGGTTTAATTATCCGCAAATACGCACTAACATTAAAAATTCTACTAATTTATCATTGGCAAAAAAATTTAATGCTCCTATTATTTTAAATTCAAACCTGCGTGACGGCTCGCTCAGAAGTGCAGTTTCGCAATTAAAAATGCCAATATTAATTTATGAAGCAGGTGAGCGACTAAAATTTGACGAAGAAAGTATTGAAATTGGAGTAAATGGCATTTTAAAAGTCATGAAAAAAATCAAAATGCTAAACAAAACTCCAAAAACTTATATTAGCAAAAATTCTTCTGAGGCTTTTATTGCCAAATCTAGCTCTTGGCTTAGAGCGGTGCAAAGCGGTATTTTCACCAGCTTGGTAAAGCCCGGAGAATATATTCAACAAGATCAAGTAATAGGTCATATTTCAAATCAATTCGGTGAAAACCGCATAGCTGTACAAAGCCATCTTGGTGGTATTGTCATTGGCTTGATGCTTTGCCCATTGGTTAATAAAGGCGATGCTTTATTACACATTGCCACAATGCAAGAGCAAATTACCAAAAATCAACTTGAAGAATTAGTGGTTTTTGGGCAAGATTAAAAAAATAAACGAAATGATATTATGAATGTTGCATCACTAATTTGTTTTAATTTTTAGTTTAAAATCTTAATTTATCTAGATAAACCTTTGGTTTTAAAAATAAATTTAAAATTAAAACTATTTTGTTATTTGATTATTTAAAGGTAATTGTTATAACATCTCATAATCTTGTTAATTATAAAATAATAAAATAGTATTAAAAAAAGTATTGCACAATAAATAATAGTATATTATAGTGTTTTTTATAAATAGATATATTAATTAACCACCTAGTGATAAATAATGTAATTAATATCTATGCTTTGTTTTTTTATTAATACTATTTTTTTAGGAGACAACCTGTGCCAAAAAAAGAATCTATATTTAGCCGATTATTTCGCATCATAGAAGAATTCCCAGCAATACGATCAGTGAAAAAAGATGGCTTAAAGTTACAAAGTCTTCCCGAAAAGTTTAAAGGCCGTAAAGAAGTAGTTTTAGCAGCGGTAAAACAAAATGGTTTGGCTTTACAATATGCTGACCCAATACTGAAAAATAATGAAGAGGTAGTTTTAGCGGCAATAGGCAAAAATCCTATGGCTTTACAACATGCTAGCGTTAGATTGAAAGCAGATCCAGCATTAGTTTTAACAGCGGTAACAGGATGTGGCATGGCTTTACAATATGCTGGCGAAAAATTAAAAAATAATCCAACATTAGTTTTAGAAGCGGTGAAGCAATATGGTGAGGCTTTACAATATGCTGGCGAAAAATTGAAAAATAACAAAGAATTTATTAAAGAATTAAAGAATCTGCCAAATGTTGATTTTTTACAACATGTTCCACAATCATGGAAAAAAGATAAGGTATTTTTTTTAGAATTTATACAGAAAAG
>CANEUR010000012.1 GCA_947441875.1 Rickettsiales bacterium
CAAATCAAACAAAATGAGCTGGGAGTTTCTTTAAACGGTTGTCCGCTTGGGCAAAAAATATCGGAGATGAATTACCTAAAAAGTAAAGGCCTAAGTATTGCTAGTTTAGTGATGGCAACGCTTGATAATCCTCTGTTGGCAGGCACTGGGCATAGAATTTGCAACGATTGCAGTAAAGCTTGCATTTTTCAAAAGCAAGAACCAGTAGATATTCCGCAAATAGAAACCGCCATCTTGCAAGAAGTTTTGGCCTTGCCTTATGGTTTTGAAATTTATTCTTTACTCACTCGTTTTTCACCTTTAAACAAGCAATTTCCTATTCCTTTAAGCTTTACTAATAAAAAAGTTTTAGTGTGTGGAATGGGCCCTGCTGGTTATACTTTGGCTAATTACCTGCTTAATTGTGGTCATGAGGTGGTGGCAATTGATGGTCTAAAAATTGAGCCACTTCCTGGTAATTTAAGTGGCATTGATTTTGCTGGTAATAAAACTAGTTTTTCGGCAATCAAACACTTTGCAATGCAAAATCTAAAAACTCGCTCAATAAATGGTTTTGGAGGTGTTGCCGAATATGGCATAACTTCTCGATGGAACAAAAATTTTCTCGATATTATTTATATTTTACTTTCTCGAAGGCAAAATTTTTATTTGTATTCTGGTATTAGATTTGGCTCTTCTATTACAAGTAAAATAGCTTTTCAGCTTTATGGCTTTTCTCATATTGCCATGTGTTTTGGTGCAGGAAAGCCTAATTTTTTAGATTTGCCTAATAATTTTGCTAAAGGTGTGCGCCTTGCTTCTGATTTTTTGATGGCACTTAATTTAGGAGCTTATCAAGATAATATTTTTAGCAATTTACAACTACAACAACCAATTGTGGTGGTTGGCGGTGGTCTTACTGCTATTGATGTGGCCTGTGAAGCAAAAATATATTATCAAGAGCAGGTGCAGAGATTTGCCAAAAAACTACAACAAATGAATCAAGAACAGTTTTTTGCTACACTTGATGCCGAAGAAAAACAAATAGCTACTCAATTTATGCAAGATGCCAATTTGCTTGCCAAACAGCAATTAAACATTGAGGTAACTATTATTTATCGACAAGAAATTAGCAAATCTCCTGCTTATAAGCTAAACGATTTAGAAGTGCAACAAGCAATTAATCAGGGCATAAACATTATTGAAAAACAAGAGATAACACAAATTATTACCAACGAATTTGGGGCAGTGTGTTCTGTGATGTTAAATGATGCCAAAATAATTCCTTGCAAAACTCTTCTTTTTGCCACTGGCACTTCTGCCAATATTTCGCCTGCTCTTGATGATAAACAATTATCTTATCATCAAAAAAACTTTACTTTTGCCAATTTACCGCCAAAAATGAAGCAAGCTTTTGTTAATCAGCCTAATTTTTTAAACTACATAAACCATAAAAATTACCAAGCTATCAGTTTTTTTGGCGATCTACATCCGCAATTTTCGGGCAGTGTGGTTAAAGCTATGGCAAGTGCAAAGCATGGTTATACTCAAATTGATTGGTTATTGCAACAACAATCAGTAAAACCTGCGAAAAAAAATTATCAAAATGATTTTTTTACTAAAATACACTCGGTAACAAGATTATCAAAAAGTGTGGTGCAAATTAAAATTTATGCACCTTTATTATGCCAAAAAACTAAACCAGGGCATATTTTTCGCCTACAAAATTATAAAGTTTTTGCAACAATTAAAAATCAACAAGCTTTATTAATGGAAGGAGTGGCTGTAACTGCTGTAAATATCAACAAAAAAACCAAAATTATTACAGGTATGGTTTTAGAAACTGGCGGTTCAACTAGCCTCATTGCTAATTTTCAGCCTAACGATCGTTGTGTTTTTATGGGGCCAAGTGGTGAACCAACTAGTATTGTTAAAAATCAAAATGTGTTACTAATTGGCGGAGGCAGGGGCAATCAACCACTCACTGCATTAGCTAAATTATTTCAAAATAATGGTTGCAAAGTATGGTTTTTTGCAGGTTACGAAAGTGAGGACGATATTGCCAATTATGCTAAAATGCAAAAATCTTGTCATCAGCTTTTTATTGCCACCAAGCAACCCAGTAAGTTTTTTTGTGGAAGTTCGCTTGATTTGGTAATAAATTATTTTAATCAGCCAAATAGTCCGAAAATCAATCATATTTTAACCGTTGGCAACAATTACATGATGGATGAAGTTTCAAAATTACGTAAAAATCTCAATTCATTAAAACAAGCACAAACAGCAGTAGTAAGCTTAAATTCGCCGATGCAATGTATGTTAAAAGGAGTGTGTGGACAATGTTTACAAAAAAAACATACTACAAATGGAGTAGAATATTTTTTTGCTTGCGCTAGCCAAGATCAAAACCTCGATACTTTTGATTTTACTCAACTTCATCATCGATGTAAGCAAAACTCTGTGCTAGAAAAAATCAGCAAGCAATAGTTCGTTTATAACAATATTGCATCTCAAATTTGTTTTAATTTTAAAGATGAGAATTAGTATTAGTATAATAATCGATATTCTGGTATAGTAAGAACTGCATTATTGTTGTTATTTTGCATAACTTCAAAAACACAGCCTTGCTTTCTTAAATCTGATAACACTTGATTATCAAAAAAATTATTAATCAAACTATGCACATTATCTTTTAAGGTAAAAATTATCAATAATTGATTATGTTGATCAAGCAAAATATTGATGTCAAGCAAGCAATCTTTTTTTACATCGATAATTTTATTGATAATTGTTTTTATGGTTTCGCCAAAAGAAACTGGTTCTATTTTGATTTTTGGCAAAGAGAATGTTAAAACCTGATTGAGATTAATTTTGTTTCTAACCTGTTCTTCTAGATTATTGATATTTTTCTTTAAAAATTCTAATAAATCGATAATTTCTTCGTCTTCTTTTAAGCGATTTTGTAAAGTTTGTTGATCTAAAACATTATTAACAATTGCTTTTAATATAGTAGCATCTAGATAAATCTGATTAAAATCGTTTAAGTAATGACGATGCGGTAGCGGACCATATGGCTCTTCTTTTAAAGATTGAGAGGTTTTAATTATTTTATCGAGATGAAACAATAATTCTTGTGGAATAATGCTAGAGATTTGGGCTTTTAAGCTAGAAATATTTTGATTATGTAAAATATTAAGTTTTTTAACAGTATGAATTTTTTCTTTTATTTTAGCAATCATTAAATCAAAATCAACTGGCTTTACCAAATGATCGTTAGCAGAAAGATTGATTCCTTTGATAATATCTTCTTTTTGCCCCAAAGCAGATAAAAAAATAAAAGGCACATTATTATTTTTATTTCCCTTGCTATTACGTACCATTTCTAAAAATTGATAGCCATCAATTTTGGGCATTAAAATATCAGAAATAATAATATCGGGCTTATGCTCTAAAAATTGATTATAACCTTGATTGGCAGTTTCGGCCTCAAACACCAAAAAACCTTCATCTTTTAAAATTTCGCAGATATTTTCACGAATATCTTGCTCATCTTCTACACACAATACTTTAATTTGTTGTTCTTGCATAAATGATGTTTATTTTATTAAAAAAATATTTTAAAGGATCTTTGCATTGCTAATTATACCAAGCCCCATCTTTGATATAACTTAATCACAAAATATTTTATTCTTTATGAAACTGTTGCATCACCAATTTAGCATTTTTTTTATATAAAACCAACTATTTTTTAAAAAAATATTCATAAAAAATAGTTGTGTTTTTTTTGAGAAAATCTTTTTTATAAATTGTAAAAAAAAATGCAAAAAAAATGAAAATTTTTATTTACATTTAAAAAAATAAGCCTTATCTTGCATCACTTGTTTTTTAATTTTTTTTTTATCATATTTTTTTATGAATCTAAAATGCTAACAAACATAGTGTTTATACTTATCTAACCTGTTTTTATTAACTCTAATTTTTTTATCAAAGAAATGGAACCAGAACAAGAAACTGATCGAGGTCAAAACTCAAAAATTTATTACCTAAATAATCTTCATAAAAAAGGTAATTATCCACAACATAATTTGGCCAATCAACTTGATTCTGTTTATCAGCAAATCAAACAGTTGCAACCAATCTTACCAGTTTATTGCTTAAGACCACACATTTTACAGCATGCAACTCGTTTTTTTCTCGATAATTTTTTGCATCACAAGCATCAAACAAAGGTGATGTATTCTGTTAAAAGTAATCCAGATGAGGTGGTATTAAAACAAATGTTTGCTTCTGGTATTGTTAATTTTGATGTAGCTTCTTTTGTTGAAATTCAGCTGATTAATTCTTTATTTGGCGATAAGGCAAAAATGTTTTTTATGCATCCTATAAAAGCAAAAGAAGTTATCAAAGAGGCTTATTTTAATTATAATATCAGGCATTTTTCTCTTGATTCTTTTGATGAGTTAGAAAAAATCTTGCTTGCCACTAATAATGCCAAAGATTTAGGCTTGCACCTCAGAATATCTATTCCTAATTCCCATTCTGCTATCGATTTATCTGGCAAGTTTGGTATTTTACCTTCTGAATCTGCTTCTTTACTACAAAAAATTCGCTCTGTGGCAAAAACTTGTGGTTTGTGCTTTCATGTAGGCTCGCAGTGTATGGATCCGCTCGAATATCGTAATGCAATTGATATTGTGAAAAATATCATCAATCAATCTGGCATAAAACTCGATGTTCTTGATGTTGGGGGCGGTTTTCCTTCAATTTATCCGGGCATGGCTCCGCAAGGCTTACAATCTTATTTTCACGAGATATTTGATAGCATTGCCAAGGTTAATTTTCCTCCTTCTTGTCAAATATGGTGCGAACCTGGTAGGGCTTTAGTTGCCGAAGCTGGCTCTTTAGTGGTGCGAGTAGAAGGGCGAAAAAACAATATGCTTTACCTAAACGACGGCACTTATGGTGGCTTATTTGATGCTGGGCATCCTGGGTTTATCTATCCTGCTAAAGCTATGCGATTTGGCGAAAATTTGGTTAATTTAAATTCGGAGCTCGCTCCTTTTGGTTTTTATGGCCCTACTTGCGATTCGCTTGATACCATGCATGGTCCGTTTTATTTGCCAAACAATATTGCCACAGGCGATTACATTGAAATAGGGCAACTCGGAGCTTATTCTTGTAGTATACGCACTAATTTTAACGGTTTTAATGATTATTTGCAAATACAAGTTGGCTGTAATCCGCTTAGCTCTCTTTATTTTTCTGCAAAACAAGCGCAGCTTAATCAACAAAATAATTCTAACTAAACTATGAAAAAAACCGAACTTTTACAAAAACAAGTAAAACATATTGATATTACTTCTTTTGATGCCACTACAATTATTAAGCAAATGGCTGATATGTCTTTTACTTCGCGTGATTTAGCCAAGGCTTGCCAAATTTTTGAAATGATGCTTGCCGATAAATCTTGCTCTATTGTGCTTTCTTTGGCTGGCTCAACCTCTGCTGGCGGTTGCATGCAACTTTATGCCGATTTAATTAAATACAACATGATCGATGCTATTGTTGCTACCGGAGCTTCTATTGTTGACATGGATTTTTTTGAAGCACTAGGTTTTAAGCACTACCAAGGCACACCTTTTATCGACGATAAATTTTTGCGCGATAATTATATCGATCGTATTTACGACACCTATATCGATGAGCAAGATTTACAAAAATGCGATCATGCCATTTTTGAAATTGCTAATAGCTTGCCTGCCAAAGCTTATTCTTCTCGAGAATTTATTTGGCATATGGGAGAATATCTTACTAAACATAGCAAGAAAAAAGATTCTTTAGTTGAGCTTGCCTACAAGCATAATGTGCCAATTTTTTGTCCTGCTTTTACCGATTCTTCGGCTGGTTTTGGCTTGGTTTTGCATCAGGTAAAAAATCCAAAAAATCATCTTACCATCGATTCTATCGCCGATTTTCGTGAACTTACCGAAATAAAAATTAAAGCTGGCACAACTGGCTTACTGATGATTGGTGGCGGTGTGCCAAAAAACTTTGTGCAAGATACAGTAGTTTGTGCTGAAATTTTAGGCAAAGAAGTTGAGATGCATAAATATGCTATTCAAATTACCGTTGCCGATTCACGTGATGGCGCCTGCTCTTCTTCTACCTTAAAAGAAGCTTGTTCTTGGGGTAAAGTTGATACTGCTTTTGAGCAAATGGTTTATGCCGAAGCAACTTCTGTTTTACCTTTACTTGCTTCTTATGCTTATCATCAAGGTTCTTGGAAAAATCGCACACGCAAAAACTATACTAAATTGTTTTAAAATTTTTTGCAACACAAGGGGCTTTAACCCCTTGTGTTTCTTTAAAAGATGTATTAACAAAAAATTTGACCTCATTAATTATGAATACTCAAAATTTGATCTGAAAAAAGAACTTTCTCAACTGGTAAAGTAACTCGTGTAGCAGTTATAGGAGTTTTAGTGCCTTCTTTTTCATCTTGCCTTCTTTTTATTGCTGGAATTTCGCTCACTCTTCCATTAACTATTGGCACTCTTGTTTCAAGCAATTGATGATATTTTTCTGGTAATTCCTGCAATTCTTGTAATTTTTTTTGTGCATCATTATTAATTGTAGCTATTATTTTTTGTAGCAGAGGGTAGTCGTGCGAACCGATATGCTGATTAGGGTTATGAGGGTTGCAGCCAAGCATTCTTGCTTCAACAATTGTATTTTTATTGCTATCTTCTATTAAACTTACTCTTATTTCAACGGTTTTCCCCGCTATTTGTTTATGTATAGTAAAGGCAGTTGCTGGATTTTCTTCTGTGAATTTTGCAACTTCTTGTTTAAAATAATCTTCGCGTCCAGATTTTTTAGCATCAAATGCTATTGCTATTTCTGTTCCATCTCGCAAAATATCATGTTCTGCATCAATTTTTTGTAAAGAATTTTGTATAGTTTTTAAAATTTCTACACCAATGCCACTAATTGTTGCTTGTAAATTTTCTGAACTAACTTCTTTTATTTGATAATCTATTAAATCTTTCTCATCATCTTCAATCAATTGAGTAAAAGAAAAATTTACCTGCTGATTGACTTTAGTTACTGGCCAACCAACAAAATTCGACCAATAATTTAATTCTTGAAATTTTTTTGGTAACTGTTGTAATTTTTCTTCTGTAACTTGATCGATAAATAAATCAACTTCTAAAGCATGAATCATGTCAACGGTTTTGGCATAAAATTGCTTGTTTTTAATTAATGTATAAACATCTGTTATATCTTCTGAAATACCGTCGAATTTAAAGTTAATAGCTGATGATGATTTATCTTGTTTACCAAATAGCAACAAAAAAGCCAAAGCTTCTTGTGGTAGCATTGTAGCAACGATATTTTTAATTTCTGCTCTGTTTTCTGTTGGTAATGCTTGTTGTAAAATATTGGTTATTAAATTAAATGTGGCTTGATTTAAATAGCTATCATTTGCATTTGGGCCATCGCTTGTTGCCGATAAATCTTGTATAGGTCGAATTATATTTAACCAGTTTATTGCTGGTAAAGGCTCTTCGCCATACTTTTGCATTATTTGCCCTCTTGCTTCATAATCTGCAGACACTTGTTTTAAAAAGGCAATTCGTTGATAAGCAGTTTTTGGTTTTGATAATTGAAAATTAGCAGAACTAAATTCAATTTCTATGCCAGCTTTAATTATTGTTGAACCGCTTTCTATTTGTGCTTGATTCTCTATGATCTGTGGTAAGGCAATGTGCAAAGAAGTATTTTTAGTAAATTTACCTATTTCTGTTAGATAATCTGCGGTCTTTTTTGAATCGTGAATAAATTTTTGAGCTTGTTGTAAACTTTGCAAAATATCGCTTATTTGATTTAGTAAAGCATGCCTTTCTAAATCATCTGGATTTGGAAATTCTGTTTCTAATCGGGTTTTAGTTTCTGCAATTATTGTGTCTATTTTTGTTTGGTTATCTAGTTCTAGATCTTTTAGTGTATCTACTAGATGAAAATAAGCGACAAAATTAGCATGCCTATATTTATGTTGATAATCATATAATTTCTCGAACAATTCTTGATTTATATATTCGCCTTGATTTGATAATGTTGCTAATTTTTGTATTAATTCTTTATCAAAATCAGAAGATTGCCATTCTAATTTTTTAGGATGATTTTCTTCATAATATTTTTTAAAATCTTGACGTATTTCTTTTAAAATTTGGTCTTCTGGGTATTTTATAAGTAATAAACCAGCTAAACTTACAAAAGGTAAAATAGCAGAAATTCTCGCTAATTTATCTTTAGGATTATCTAATGCTTGCCATTGTTGATAAATGCTGTGTAAATTTATAATGTCTATCGGTGTAATTTGATCTGTTTTCATATTTGTGTAAATTAAAATTAAATTGCAATAAAAAAGATGTTTTCTAGCCACTTTTTGGATTATAATTTTTTTATTTACAAAAAAAATAACTCAAAAAGTGGCAAATACACAAGCAACAAATACAAATGGAAACAAATATTTTGTTTATATCAAAATTACTATTAATATTTTTGATAGACGAATACTGAAAATTTTGATTTTTAAGAAATGAGATGAGAAGCATTTTGATAAATTTTAGTTATAAACAAGAAGAATTATGGCTGTTTTAACAACAACAATAAAACTTGTTTATAAAAAATTTATAAATATTCATAGTAGAGATTTATTTTAGATCTAGCTTTTTAAGTAAAACTAACATTAAATTAAGTTACAAAAATTACAACATGTCTAATTTTTATTGTCAACATTTTTTACAAAAAATTAATATAAATTTATAATGCTACAAAACCCAAATAATTTTGCCGAAGTGTTATTACCGCTAGCCATAAAGCAAACTTTTAGCTATTTTTCTTTACCAAATCAACAAATTGGCGATGTTGTTTTGGTAGAATTTGGCAGTAAAAAAATCTGGGGGGTGGTGCTAGAATTAAACATTCAGAGCACTTGCGACAACAGCAAGATTAAAAATATTTTAGAAATTTCAGATAAGCTAAAACTTTCTGCTTCGCATTTAGCTTTTATAAAACAACTTGCCGAATATAATTTAGCTAATTTAGGATTGGTGTTAAAAAGTTTTTTAGCTAATTTTAGCAAAATCAGTGCAGCAAAAAAGCCAATTAAAGCAATTTCTCACAATATTTTACCGCAAAATTTTCAACTTAAAACTCTTAACAACAAGCAACAAGAAATTTTTACCATTATTAGCCAAAATTTAATTGATCATCAAACTTTTCTGCTACACGGAGCCACTGGCTCTGGTAAAACAGAAATCTTTTTTCATTTAATTGCCAATAAACTTAATCAACATAACGGGCAACAAGTTCTTATTTTAATGCCAGAAATTGCTTTAACTAGTCAATTGTTAACCAGATTTGAGCAGCAATTTGGTTTTTGTCCTGTGGTTTGGCATTCTAAAATTAGTTCAGCTGCAAAAAAAGCCATTTTTTTGGCTATTGCTCAAGGTTTGGTTAAAGTGATTATTGGTGCCAGATCGGCCTTGCTCTTGCCGTTTAAAAATTTAGGGTTAATTATTGTTGATGAAGAGCATGATTCTTCTTTTAAGCAAGAAGATATTTTTAATTTTCATGCTCGAGATATGGCAATTTTATGTGGTAAAATTGGTAAATTTCCAGTTTTGCTATGCTCGGCAACTCCTTCTTTAGAAAGTTTTTATAATGCCACAACTGGTAAATACCAACATTTGCATTTAGCCCAGTCTTTTGGTAGCGGAAACAGCACTCATTTTATTGATTTAACTCAAGAAAAAACTGCCAAAAAAAACATCATCACTCCACAATTGCAACAAGAAATTGCTAAAAATTTAGCCAACCAACAACAAACTTTGCTATTTTTAAACAAGCGAGGTTATGCTCCTGTTACTATTTGTGCCGAATGCAAGCACAAATATAGTTGTAAAAATTGCTCTTTTCATTTAGTTCTTTATAAAAAACAAAATAAACTGTTGTGCCATCATTGTGGTTATAGTCAAAAAATGCCTATTTCTTGCACAAAATGCAAAAGCCCCGATAGTTTAATAAGTTTAGGTTTTGCCATCGAAAAACTTATTGAAGAAACCGAAAAACTTTTTCCACAAGCAAGAATTGCAGTGGCAAGTAGCGATACTTTAAAAAGCTTTGCCGATGCTGATAATTTAGTGCAGAAAATTACCAACCAAGAAGTTGATATTATTATTGGCACTCAAATTATTGCCAAAGGCTACGATTTTAGTAATCTGTCGTTAATTGGTATTGTTGATGCCGATTCGTTGCTTTATTCTAGTAATTTAAGAGCCACCGAGCAAGGTTTTCAGTTATTTACTCAATTAATGGGGAGAGCGGGCAGAAGAGCTACTTCTGGAAAAGTTTTTATTCAAACCTATAATCCTAAAAATTTGTTATTTCAATACATCAATAATAGCGATAATTTTTATAATTTCGAACTAAATAATCGAAAGTTATTTAATTTACCACCTTTTAGCCAAATGGCAAGGCTTGAAATTAGTGCCACTAAATCTAATTTAGCCCTAAATTTTGCCAATCATTTAGTGCAAAATATACCTATCGATAGCAAGTTAAAAGTTTATGGTCCTGCTACTGCACCTTTGGCAAAATTAAAAAATCGCTATCATTTTTTAGTAAATCTCACGGTTGATAAGAAAACAAATTTAGCAAAATTAATTCAGGCAGTTTTGGTGCAATCTAATATTCCTAACCATATTAGAGTAAGAGTGCATGTGAATCCTGTATAGTGTAAGTTAACTTCCTGCAGGTTGTTTGGGCACACATGATTGCGATGTTAGTGTTATAGAAGTAGCACCGCTAGAAACACTTAAACAACTATAAGTTTTACCGCCACCAGAAAAACGACTATTATCACATAAAACATCTACACTTTGACCTTGCGAAATTAATATTTCAGTTATAGCGCCATCAACTTTCTTGCAAAAAATACCTGGCTGATTGCAATTAGTACTAGCAAAATCTATATCAGGATCTATTGTTGAATTTAAACTGCAATAGTTATTAGAAATACAACGAGCATCGCTATAAGAAATGCTATTTGCAACACAATTTATATTTTGAGAAGCTGTAGCATCGGGTTTTAAACTAAAGCCAGTTTTACACTGAAAAGACATTGGGGCAACCGTTCTTACGATCAAATCAGAAGAAACAGCAATCTCTGTTGGAGTTGCCTGAAAAACAAAGCCATCTGCAGTTGCTGTTGGTGATGTGTAAGAACAAAACGATCCACATAATTTAATTCTATCATAAGTATCATAACCAACAACACCTTTATCGCATATGATTGTATTGGCTAGTCCTCCTGCATTATTGCCAGATGATGCACATGTGCCAGTAAATTTTGAGCCACCATTTAATTGCTTTTGACAACCCTCTCCCGTTATAGACTCTTGATTGCAAAAAGCTGCAACAACTTGCTGAGTACATTGTTTTCCTTGGCAACTAAAATTAGCAGTAGCTATTGGTGGTGAGGGAAGAGGTTTTGGGCAAGTTAACTTTGGCGATGTAGCACCACTATTTAACGAAACATCATAACCATCTGCACAAGCCATTGTTTTGTCTGTGTCTTCATAAAGAGGAGTTACACTAGTTACTGAAGGATTGGTTGGGTCAAGCATACCTGTTGCTAAATCAAAAGCACTACAAGAAGGAGGTAAATTTCCATAAGCCACCGCACCATTAAAACCATATATTACTGTAGAACCAGAGGAAGGTTTGCATTCGTTTTTACCATAATTATAAGATTCCAGACCATCAGGGCAACCCCACATAATTATACGAAAATCTTTATCTCTGCTATGGGCAGGATCATTAGAATAACCAGCACTAATACCGCTTGATCTTATAATGAACCGGTGACGGTTATTGGGACCATTACCTAAATCTAATGCCCTGTTTATCTGAATACCCAAACATTTTTTATCACTATCATAATTAGAATTTGCAGTTTTACATAATTCATCAAATAAATTAGGATCAACAGGACCAATAGGAAGCGTAACCATATTCTGCCCAGACATTGATACCCTATCACCTATGTAAACATAATGTTGTCCAAAGAACCAATTATAACACTCACATATATTACTATCATTCACTTTACCAAAACCTAATTCAGAAAACCGTCTTGAATTATCATACTCTCCGTTTTCCTTAATAAGAAATGCAGTGCTATCACAAAAACTCTCTAATGGACTAGTATCGGATGTTCCACAGAGTGTTTCACTATTTCCATATCGTAA
>CANEUR010000013.1 GCA_947441875.1 Rickettsiales bacterium
AAAATTATGATGAAAAGTTATTTGGCAATTTTTATCAAAATCATTAGAAAAAACACAGTTAAAACCAGCCTGCTCAAAGCCAATTTTTATGCCACCAACCCCTGCAAATAAGTCGATGAAGTTAGTGTTTAAGGTTTTGTTATAATTTGGCAGATTATTAAAACTGGCAAATAAATTTTCTTGCATATTTTGGTTTTTTGATGATGAAAAACTGGTGTTTTGAAATTTTACAACAAACTGCAAAAAAAACTAGCAAAAAATTAAAACAAATTTGGGATGCAACATTCCCATTCAGTTTTGTAATTATTTAATCTCCATTGCAAAACATCATGGCGAATTTTATTAACTAGATCTTTCATAAATATAAAATAGTTACTTTTGTTTTTTGGAGGTGGTAGTTTTTTTATAGAGCATTTTCAAGTCTAGCTAAAACTTCTTCTTTGCCTAAAATATGTAAAATATCAAAAATTCCCAGAGCAGATGACGCAGAAAAAGTAAGAGCAATGCGTAAAGCAATGCCAAAAGTATTGATTTTTAAACCAGATTGAGTAGAAAAATCGCTTAAAACCTGCTTAATTTCGGCAGGTTGCCAATGGTTTATTTGACTTAAAACTTGTTTGATTTGCTGTAAAATTAATTTTTTTTCGGTTAAAATTAGTAAATCTGGCTGGCTAATTGCTTGCTGGCTATGCTGATAATAAACCGAGCAAATATTAGCTAAATCGGTGAGTAAATTAGCTTTTTCTTTGGCAAATTGTAGCACTTTTAAAAACCGTTCTTCTTCAAGTGAATTTGGTTTTTTGGGTAAAAATTTAGTGATTAAAGATAGTAAATTATTGCTGTTTTTAATATAGTGATGGTTTAAATGATTGAGTTTAGCAAAATCAAACCTTGCAGGCGATTTGCCAACATTTTTAAGATCAAACCAAGCAATGGCATTTTCATCGGTAATAATTTCGTGGTCGCCATAACTCCAGCCCAAACGCAGCAAGTAATTTCGAATTGCCTCTGGCAAATAACCTTGTTGTTGATAATCAAGAACACCAGTTGCCCCATGCCTTTTTGAAAGTTTAGATCCATCGGCCCCGTGTATTAAAGGAATGTGAGCAAATTGTGGCACAGGCCAGTTTAAAGCCTGGTAAATAATTTTTTGCCGAAAAGCATTAGTAAAATGGTCGTTGCCACGAATAATATGAGTAATTTGCATATCGTAATCATCAACCACCACAGCAAACATATAGGTAGGAGTTTGATCGCTTCTTAACAAAACCAAATCATCAAGCTCGGTATTGGCAACACTCACTTGCCCTTGCACTAAATCGTATATAGTGGTAAAACCATCTTGTGGAGCTTTGATTCGAAGCACTGGCTTAATGGCGCTTGGTTGTGAAGGGGTTTTGTTTCGCCAAGGGCTTTGAAAACGAAAAACCTGCCCTTTGTTTTCGGCTTGTTTTCGCATTTCTTCGAGTTCTTGGGCAGGAGTATAACATAAATATGCCTTGCCAGATTCAAGCAATTGCTTTGCCACCTGTTGGTGCCGAGCCTGATTTTGGCTTTGTAAAACTGGCAAGCCATCATAAGGTAAGTCAAGCCATTTTAAACCATCTAAAATAGCATCAATTGCTGGTTGAGTAGAGCGAACTTGATCGGTATCTTCGATTCGAAGTAAAAATTTGCCTTGATGATGTTTGGCAAATAAATAGTTAAATAATGCCGTTCTTGCAGTGCCAATATGCAAAAAACCAGTAGGCGAAGGAGCAAAACGAACAACAACCGACATTATAAAAACTCGCTTAAATTAAAATAATGATAACCCAAACTATCAGCAACCGCTTTATGAGTTATTTTACCATTTAACACATTAACACCACAAGCAAGATGTTTATTTTCAAGAGAAGCCTTGGCATAGCCTTTATTTGCAATTTCAAGAGCAAAAGGCAATGTGGCATTTTCAAGAGCCTTGGTGGAGGTTCTGGCAACCGCTCCTGGCATGTTAGTTACGCAATAATGAATAACTCCCTCAACTTCATAAGTTGGATTGCTATGTGAGGTTGGTTTGCTAGTTTCAAAACAACCGCCCTGATCAATAGCAATATCAACTAAAACCGCTCCTTTTTTCATTTTTTTCACTAAATCAAGCGAAACCAATTTAGGAGCCGAAGCACCAGCTACCAAAACAGCTCCAATTACCAAATCGGAATCAAGAATATTTTTTGCAATATTTTCATGCGAAGCATATAAAGTAGTAATACTATTGCCAAAAATATCAGATAAATAGCGAAGTCTTGGTAAAGATTTATCAAGAATTACCACTTCTGCACCAAAACCAATGGCTACTTTAGCTGCATTCGTGCCAGCCACTCCGCCACCAATAATTAACACTTTACCACAACTCACACCAGGAACTCCGCCTAGTAAAATGCCTCTACCTCCTTGAGATTTTTCAAGATGAGTTGCCCCTGCTTGCACTGCTAATTTACCAGCAATTTCACTCATCGGCGAAAGTAAAGGAAGCGAATTATCGGAAGCAGTAACTGTTTCAAAAGCAATAGCTATACAACCAGATTTTAGAAGCATTTTAGTAAGCTCCGGCTCGGCTGCCAAATGCAAATATGAAAAAAGAAGTTGGTTTTGTTTAAGCATTATACATTCTTCTGGTTGCGGCTCTTTAACTTTAAAAATTAATTCAGCTTTGTCGTAAATTTGCTGAGCAGAATTTAAAATAGTGGCACCAACCTGTTGATAATGATGATCGGCAAAACCAATTTCTAGACCTGCGTTACTTTGCACCAAAACCTGATGACCATTTAATAAAAATTCTTTTATCGATGCTGGAGTAATAGCGCAACGATATTCATGATTTTTGATTTCTTTTGGAATGCCTACTAACATAAAATAAATTATTAAAAAAACTTACAGAACAAATATATTGCTATAATATTTTTACCAGTTTATTTTATAAGGCAAGCAGATTTTTTATGTATTTATAGCAACTATCACTCTTGTTGATTAATGCAACAATTGATTAATCTAACAAAATAAATTTTTTTATTTTGTTATTATCTAATCGAGAATTTTTTGGTCTAGTTGCTTTAGTTAGATATTTAGAGCTGTCAATAGCAACAACATCTTCTAAAATAATGTTACATTGAGAGATTCTTAATTTTTCTAATATTTGGCAAGCAAAAGTATACCAAGATATATAAATTCCGTTATTTAAATGATAGATGCCACTTGGAATATCTAGTGATTTCAAACTATTCCTAGCAATAAAATCTACATCTGTTGGGCTTCCTATTTGATCGTTTACAACACTAATTGAAGTTTTTTGTTGAGCTAATTTCGTAATAGTATTAACGAAATTTTTACTATTTATATTATGATTATAAAGCCAAGAAACTCGAAAAATAAGATAAGAACAACTGGATTTAATAATTTTCTCCTCTGCCCATAATTTAGTTTTGCCATAAAAATTAAGCGGTTTCAAATTAGATGTATTATTTTCGCAGAAAGCCAAATCACCACTGCCATCAAAAACATAGTCTGTAGAATAATGAATTAGGCGAATTTGATTTTTTTGACAAAAGTTTGCTAAAATTTCTACCGCAAGATGATTGATATTGTTGCAAATTTCTTGTTCTTCTTCTGCTTTATCAACATTTGTATAAGCTATGCAGTTAAAAATAAATTGCGGAATATCAATGAGATTATCTAAAAATTGTTGCAAATTAACCATGTTATTAAAATCAACATTTTCTCTAGAATAACAAGCGCTTTGATATTGTGTATTATATGACAATATTTTTAATAAAGCCTCAGCTAATTGACCAGTTTTGCCGAATACAAGAATTTTTGTCATTTTATTTTTAATTTATTTAATAAAAACGGTATTTCACCCCTAGATTTATTGTTAGCATTAAAAGCTTTTAAACCAATTAAACAAGAAAAACAACCAAAACTAAAAGCAAATTTATGAATCGCTTTTTCATGATTAAACATTACTAAATATATTAAACCAGAAAAAAAATAAGCAATAGTTAAACGAATAGTTGAGCGAATAAAATTAAAACCACCTTTCCTTTTTTGCTTATATTTTGTTTTTGACCAGCCAAGATGCCAAAATCGACGATAGATATCAGATATTGATTTTATTGATGATTTGGCACCAAAATGTATAGCATAACAATTATTGATGGTGGCATTTTTATATCCCAAAGATATACTTCTGTCAGATAAATCAGAATCTTCAGCAAACATAAAAAATTGCTCATCAAAAAAACCAATTTTATCAAGATTTATCATGTTCATAAAAAGAACTCCACCTACAATAAAATGAGTATAAGAAAATTTATCAATAGATTCATTAATAAAATTTTCTGATTGTTTATTAAAAATTACTGGACTTGCCAATGCTATTTCTGGATTATTTGACAATACTTCAAGACAATTTATAATTGTATTGTCTGTAATAATAGTATCAGGATTTAAAATAAGTGTATATTTAGTTTTTACTTGCCGCAGAACTATATTGTTCCCCCTTCCAAAGCCAATATTTTGATCATTTTTGATAACCTTAACCGATAAAAAATTTTTTTTTACTATTGAGATAGTATCATCAGAGCTAGCATTATCTATAACAAAAATTTGATAATTATCAGTATTGAAGCTTTCAAGACATTGCTTTATAACTTGCGAACTATTATAAGTAAGAATAATGATTGTTAAATCTAACATCTTAACCTCTCGGATTATCATTTTTATCAAAAGCCGTGAGCCTTGCTAAATAAGAGATAGTACCGCAAAAAGATGCGAAATTTTGCACAATTTTTATCTTGTTACATGCAACAGCATAAAACAAGATTTGTGCAAAAAAAGAAAAACTTAATTTTATCGCTGAAAACATCGCTTTACTTTTGCCTTTTTGCTTTTCTTTCCAGTAAAATTTTGACAATGCCCGATGCCAAAATCTTCTATAAAGAGAACGAAGATTTTTACCACTGGAACCGCTACCAATATGATAACCAAATATTTCTGGGAAAATAGCGATTTTATATTTTTTTTGAACTACTCTATGAGATATTTCGTCATCTTCATAGTATAAAAAAATTTTTTCATCAAAAAAACCTATTTGACGAAAAATAGACATATTAAAAAATAAAATAGCTCCAATAATATATTTTACACTCATAAAATCTTTTTCAACCTCAATTGTATTGCCTTTTACAATATTTAATTCTTGCTTAATATCTTGCTCTTGACAAGGATAATAATTTAGCAACAAAGGACCAGCCAAAGCTATTTGCCGATCTTGTTGCATTTTACTAATTATTTTTTCTATATCAACAGAAAAAATAAAAGCATCTGGATTTAAAATAAGAGCATAATCTGTTTTAATACTTTTTAAACCTATATTATTAGCTCTACCATAACCAATATTTTTTTCATTAACAATTATTTTAACAAAAGGAAAATTACTCTTAACAAGAGCTACCGTTTCATCTGTGCTTTTATTGTCAATAACTATTGTCTCATATTTTTGAAAATCAATTTTTTCCAAGCAAGATAAAATTATAGCCGAGCTATTAAAAGTTGTAATAATTATAGCCAAATGTGAGTTATTCATGTCATAAATTATTTAAAGTTTTAGAAAAATTTTAAGCAAAAAAATTTCAATATCCAGCAAAAAATTTTACAAATTCATATTCTAAATCATATTGCAATGCTTGATTTTAAAGGATTAGTTGGGTATTTTATATTTTTTTAAAAAAATTTGTTTTTTTTATAAAAAACTTGTTGACAATAATAAAATTAAATCTTACAATATTTATACACCACAAAGGTTTTTAAGTCATCACTAAAAAACCCAAATCGGTGTAGATGGATAGTATAAATTGCATTTTCCCCAATTTGCAGTTTTGCTATCCATTTTTAATTATAAAAAACTTTTTTTTAAAATTTCTTCAGCTAATTCTTGATAACATCTTGCACCCAATGATTTTGGATCATAAATTATTCCTGGCATGCCATGAGAAGGGGCCTCTGATAATTTAATATTTCGCGGTATACATGTTTGATAAACTTTTTCCCCTAAAAAATCTCTTACATCTTTTTCAACCTGCTCGGTTAATTTATTTCTTTTATCATGCATTGTCAAAACTATTCCGCTAATATTTAAATCATCATTAAAATTTTGCTTAATCAAATCTATTGTATTCAATAAATGACTTAATCCTTCTAATGAAAAAAACTCACATTGCATTGGTATTAATATATTATTAGAAGCAACCATTGCATTAATAGTAATCAAACCTAACGAAGGTGGACAATCAATAATAATTATATCGTAATCTTTTTTAAGCAAATCTAGTTCTTTTTGCAAAATATATTCCCTGTTCTCTATCGATGCAATTTCTATATCCAAAACTGAAAGATCAACAGTAGAAGTGATTAGTTTTAAATTTTTTATAAATGTTGGCATTATAGCTGTTGAGATTTTTATTTCACCAATCAAAACCTCATAGACAGTATTTTGTCTATGCGAAAACTCAATGCCCATTCCTGTACTAGTATTGCCTTGGGGATCGAGATCTATCAACAAAACTCTCCTTCCTTTTATTGCAAAAGATGTAGCCAAATTAATTGCTGTTGTTGTTTTTCCAACTCCTCCTTTTTGATTTACAACTGAAAAAACTTTAGTAATGACATTATTATTTTGCATTTTGAGATATTAAAAAACCATACAGGAATCGTTGTATCAAATTAGCGACACGACACTCCCATAATATATTTAGCATAAAGAACTCTATAAGTTTAATAAATTAATTTTGTTAAATCAATAGAAAAAAATACTTTACAACCAAAAATTCTTATCTAGAATATTTTTATCGTTAATCAATAAATGTTCCATATGAAACAAACAGAAAAAAAGTTAGGAAGAGGCTTGTCTGCTCTTTTGGGAGATAAAAAACCAACATCAGAAATAGTTAATTCAGAGTCTATAATAGAGAATATTGCAATTGACAAAATTATAGCAGGAATTTATCAGCCTAGACATAATTTTGATTCAGAAGGAATAAAAGAATTGGCAGAATCTATTAAATGTAATGGGGTTTTACAGCCAATTATATTAAGAAAAACAATTGACGATAAATATGAAATTATTGCTGGAGAAAGAAGATTTAGAGCTGTAAAAATGGCAGGATTACATACGATTCCAGCTGTTATAAGAAAAGTGAATAATCATTCTGCCTTAGAAATTGCATTAATCGAAAATGTACAAAGAGAAGATTTATCTATTACTGAAGAAGCAGTTGGTTATAAAAGATTAATGGATGAGTTTTCTTATACACAAGAAGAAATAGCAAAGAAAGTTGGTAAAAGCAGAAGCCATATTGCAAACATCATTAGATTATTAAATTTACCTGATTCAGTTTTAAAACATTTAGATAATAAAAATTTATCCATGGGTCATGCGCGAGCAATAATTAACTCACCAGATCCAGAAAAATTAGCAGAAATGATTATAGCAAATAATCTTACAGTTCGACACGCAGAAGATATGGTAAAAAATCAAAAAGATAACAAAGAAACAAATTATGACAACTTAAAAAAACATAAAGAAGTTTTAAATTCTGAATATTGGCATGAGTTTGAAAAAGAATTTTTCAGATATACCAAAATGTCTGCACAAATTTTTATTAATCCCAAAACTGGTTCAGGTAGTATGAATATTAAATTTGATGATTTTACTAAATTAGAAAATATGTTGTTTTGTATTAAAAATAATAAAACTAATTAATATTATGAAATTTTTGTATTTTTAAAACGAGCGATTTATAAACTTCCGGTACATTTACCTTATTTAATATCCAATCATAGATCAATATATCGTCTTCGTTTAAAAATTCCAAACACAATTCTTTGTCATAAATAGAGATAATATTAGTTTGTTGAAAAAAATTGCCAAGCAAAAAATCAGTTTCTTTACATCCTCTATGTAAAGAACGGTAAACTATTTTTTTATCTAGATCAAGATAAAAATTTTGTAAATACTCTTTTATTTTCTGACAAATGGTAATTATTTCAGACTCAACATATGGAATTGCTTCTAAAATACCCCATACAGGCTTAGGAAAGCAGAGATCGTCTTCGTTTCTTGCTATAACATGGATATGGAGTTGCGATACAGCATTTCCAAGATTAGCAATATTAAGTTTCTTGCATCTAAAATTTTGTTTGATAATATTAGATATGAGATTAATTTCTCGCAATAATTCTATTTGACCAGAAAATGTTAGATCAATTATCTCTGTTAGCGATTCTTGTTTTGGTATTAATAAAAACCAAAGATAATTACTATCATTCATTAATCTGAGTTGAGATATATTAAGGTCGCAAATAAAAATACTATCTTGTTCTAATTTGGTATTGAGACTAAACATATTTTAAGATTGTGTCATTTATTTAATTAAATTAGTAATATTTTGTGCTAAAATTTTTAACTATCAACAATATTGTTTTAATAGAAAAGGCAAATATACAATTTGCTGATAATTTATGTATTTTAAGTGGCGAAACCGGTTCTGGTAAATCTATATTGCTTGATGCCCTAGGAATCGCTATTGGTTATCGTTCGGCAAATAAACTAATTGGGCAAAATTCTGATTCCGCAAGTGTTTATGCTGAATTCGATATATCTAAAAATTATTTATGTAAAGAATTAATAAGCGAATATCAATTACAAGATAATGAAAATTTAGATATTATAAAAATAAGAAGAGTTATTGCAAGCAACGGAAACAAAGTATTTTTAAATGATAATGCTATTAGTGTAGGCTTGTTAGCAAAAATTGGCGAAACTTTAGTTGAAATTAATGGTCAACATAATCAGCAAAATCTATTATCAGCAGTGAATCATTTAAAAATACTTGATGACTATGCAAAAGATCATGATTTATTGATAGCAATTAAAAAAAAATATCAAGAATTACAATTAATTGATGAAGAAATAAATAATTTCCAAACTAATAAAGAGCAAATTTTACGCGAAAAAGAATATTTAGAATATGTTTTTACAGAATTATCTGAGGCAAATATTCAAATTGGCGAAGAAGATTCTTTAAAAATGCAAAAAGATTTATTATTTGCTAATGAAAAAATCGAGTTATTTTTAAATGATTTGGTGAAGAATCTTGAAGAATCTTCTTCTTTTTTTATGCAAAGTCAAAAAATAATTAATAGAAATAATATTGTGATCGAAAAATATCTTAATGAACATACTAATTGTTTTGAGGAAATTTTTAATCGCATTGATGATGGCGCAAATAATATCGACAACATCCTATTAAAATTACAAAATATTAGAAAAAGCTTAAATTTCGATATTGACAAAGATTATCTTGAAGAACGATTGTTTTTAATTCGCAATCTATCAAGAAAATATAATGCTGTGAGCGACGATCTATCTAAAATTGCAAATGATATCCAAAACAAATTGTCACAAATTGCTTCAAATCAAGAGTTTTGCAAAGATACAATACAAAAAAGAGTTGTTATTTGGCAAGAATACATAATATTAGCAGAAAATCTTGATAAAATTAGAAAAGAAAAAGCAATTTTTTTGGCAAAAAAAGTCGAGGAAGAATTGCAATATTTGAAAATGCCAGGAGCAAAATTTAAAATAGTTGTAGATTACGATCTAAATAATTATAAATCAGATGGGGCAAACAAGGTTAAATTTCTGTCGGCAATTAATACAGATTGTTTTGATGAAATAGCAAAAATAGCCTCTGGTGGAGAATTATCTCGATTTATGTTGGCACTAAAAGTTTGCTTAATAGATATAAAATCGGTACCTACCGTTATATTTGACGAAATAGATTCTGGCATTAGTGGAGCAACTGCAGATGTTGTGGGCAAAAGACTTAAAACACTTTCTCAAAATACACAGGTTTTAGCAGTTACTCATCATCCACAAATTGCTTCGAAAGCAGATTATCATATTAAAATTAGCAAAATTAAACAACAAGATAAAATGCAAACTCTAATAATGCCTTTAAATCATTTTGAAAGTATCCAAGAAGTAGCAAGAATGCTTTCTGGCGACACTATCACAGAAGAGGCAATTATGGTAGCGCAAAAATTAAAACAAAACATTTAAATATGAATTATTTAGGAACTTCCACACTGATTAAAAAAGAAATATACCGATTTTTAAAGGTTTATCATCAAACAATATTTTCGCCAATAATAAATATTGCATTATTTTTAGTGGTTTTTTCAATTTCTGTAGGAAAAAATATTGAAAAAATAGAAGGAATAAACTTCGCAGTTTTTGTTGCAAGTGGCTTAATAATTATGAGTGCAATGCAAAATTCATTCGCCAACTCATCTTCTTCTTTAGTCATGAGTAAAGTAATGGGTCATATAGTTGATTATCTTATCCCGCCAATTTCTGGCTTAGAAATGCTATTTGCTTTTTTAGTAGGAGCAGTAGCCAGAGGAGTTTTGGTTGCTTTAGCTGGCTTTTTTGTCATATTTTTTTTCGTGCCTTTGCCAATAAATAGTTTATTTTTTACATTGCTATTTCTTTTTTTAGGCTGTTGTTTTTTAGGATTGCTTGGTATTTTGTGTGGAGTTTTATCCGATACTTTTGATCAGATGTCGGCTCTTACTAGTTATCTAATAACTCCACTTACTTTCTTATCTGGCACTTTTTATTCAATAAATTCTCTTTCTAATTTTTGGCAAATAATTGCTAAATTAAATCCGTTTTTTTATATCATTGATGGTTTTCGTTACGGCATTACTGGTCACAGCGACGGTAATTTATTTTTAGCAATTGTCTATTTAATAACTCTAAATATAATATTATTTCTAATACTGTTGCAAATATTAAAAAGCGGTTATAAAATTAAAAATTAACCCATGGAAGAGAGAGATTGGCAAAAAATAATTGCAGAAATTAAAAAATATCAAAAAATACGTATTTTTATGATAGTTTTTTGCTATACTTTTATTGTTTGTTCTTTATTGTTTTATATAATGCAGTTTTTTGCAGGAAATGATAAAATACATATTATTAAAAAATCCAGTCAAAATTCCGAAATAGCAGAAAAAATAATGCTAAATCCGAGTTTAAAATTTGCTTACGAAGAAAATAAAATTATGCTCATTAAAGCACAGCAGGCATTATATAAAAAAGATTCCGAAACTACTTTGCAACAAGTTTTTGCCGAATCCGAAATGGGCAATATCACTGCTGGTAAATTAATCATTCACGATGCTGGCGATTATCTTGTATTTAGCGACAATCCAGTTTTAATTATCAATCAATATAACTATGAATAAATTTGGCGAGATTTTTACCTTTACTACTTGGGGAGAAAGCCATGGCCCAGCTATTGGCTGCATTATTGACGGTTGCCCTTCTTTAATTTCTTTAAGCGAAGAAATTATCCAACCTTATCTAAATAAAAGAAAACCAGGACAATCAAAATTTACCACCCAAAGACAAGAAGAAGATAGAGTTCATATTTTGTCTGGTGTGTTTGAAGGACAAACCACAGGCACTCCCATTAGTCTAATTATTTATAATCAAGATCAAAAATCTCATGACTATGGCGACATTGCTCATAAATTTCGCCCATCTCATGCCGATTATACTTATTTTAAGAAATATGGCATCCGCGATTATAGGGGCGGTGGCCGATCTTCTGCTCGAGAAACCGCAAGTAGAGTAATGGCTGGAGCAGTTGCTTTTCAAATTTTAAAAAAACACAATATTGAAATTTTTGGCTATATCAAGCAAATCGGCAATATTGCCATCGATTATAATAATTTTTCTCTTGCCGAAATTAATAATAATGATTTTTTCTGCCCAGATAATAAAACAGCTGAAAAATTTAGCGATTATTTATTAAGCATACGCAAACAAGGCGATTCGGTTGGTGCCATTATTGAATTGGTGGTTAAAAATATGCCAATTGGTCTTGGCGAACCAATATATAATAAACTTGATGCCAAAATTGCCAGCGGAATTA
>CANEUR010000014.1 GCA_947441875.1 Rickettsiales bacterium
TAGGCAGGCTAGCTTCGGTGGTTGCCAAAATGTTAAAAGGTAAGCACAAGCCCACCTACACTCCAAATCAAAATTGTGGCGATCATATTGTTATTATTAATGCCGATAAAATTCAGCTCACTGGCAAAAAATACCTCAATAAGCAATACTACTGGCACACTGGCTACCCAGGGGGCATTAAAAATACCAATCCTCGGCAAATTTTAGAAGGCAAACATCCGCAAAGAGTTTTAGAATATGCTGTTGAAAGAATGTTAGCCAGAGGCCCGCTACAACGCGATATTTTAAATAATCTACACATTTATGCTGGCTCTACTCACAAACACCAAGGGCAAACTCCACAAGTTCTTGATGTTGCTTCGTTAAATCGTAAAAATACCAAAACTAATTAATTATGTCTATTACCATCAAAGAACAATTAGCTAAAATAATCAACACCGAAGAACAAGTTGCTGTTGTCACTAAAATAAAACAAGTCGATTCTCTAGGCAGGGCATATGCCACAGGTAAGCGCAAAAATGCCATCGCTAAAGTTTGGTTAAAAAAAGGTAATGGCAAAATTACTGTTAATAACCAAGATGTTAGCTCTTATTTTGGTCGAGAAATTTTGGTAAACATTGCCTCATCTAGCTTTGAAGCTACTCAAAACCAACAAAAATTCGATGTTGTTGCTCAGCTACTTGGCGGTGGTAAAAGCGGCCAAGCTGGCGCTTTATTGCACGGCATTAGCAAAGCCTTGGTGTTGTTTGATCCTAACAATCATCAAGTTTTACGCCATCAAGGTTTCTTAACACGCGATTCTCGTGTTGTTGAACGCAAAAAATACGGCTACAAAAAAGCCAGAAAAGGTCAAACCTACCGCAAGAGATAAAACTCAAGAAACTAAAATCTTAATAACCATCGCTTTTGACAAGGTTTATTTACATCTAATCTATTATCGGTTGTCTGTAAAAATATTTAGCAAGCATACAAGCAGATAGTTGCTTGCAATGCTCTAAACTTTTTTCGATTTGCTTTTCGGCTTGGTTGATTTTTGTTAAAATATTAGTTAGTTTTTTACTGCTGTTACAACAAGTGGATATTTTCCAGGTATCGCATTTTTTATGCCAGTAATTCGTTTTTCTACGATAAATAAATCGTCAATTCTAACTCATAAAATATTTTTTGAAATAAACAAAATTTCGTTTTTGTTTATCTTTGGCAAGGGTTTGTCTTTTTTGAGTTTTTTTTCAGCAATGAGTTTTTGTTTTTCTTGCGATATTTTTTTAAAAGTTTGCTAGCTAGCTCAATATTTGGGTTTGCTTCCCAATTTTTGTTTTTTGCCAATCTCTCATAACTACTCCCTGATTTGTGCTAAAATATTTTTGATTTCGTTAAAAGAATTTTCAAGCATTTGCTGTAATTTTTTGTCGCCCACCTTCTGTTAAGTGTAGCGCTTCTTCTGTTACAATTTCAGCAGTTAAGAACTTTTTTTCTTCTATAATCATATTTGCAAATCTTTTTTTTATATTAGATTTTTCGTCTGTTTTGGGTTCTGAATAATAAATATGTTTAAGCTTTTTACGATCGTCAAATGTTGGATTGTAACTCCTAAAAAGGGATTCGTTTTTTTTATTCATAAAATTATAAATTTATTTCTCCATTCGATTAAACTCTTTAAAGTGCTAATTTTTAAATTGGAAAATGCCAATTTTTAGGAAGTGGGGCGGTGATAATTAAATTTTTTTGTTGTTGATAGTTTTTAACAACAACTTGCCAAGAATGTAGGCACAGTGTATTAGAAATTTCTTTTTGCTTAACTTTAATACCACCATATTTTATGTCGTTAATAATGGGATGACCAATTTCTTTACAATGTACTCTGAGTTGATGTGTTTTACCTGTAATGGGTTGTAATTTAAGTAAACTATAATTTTGATGTGTTTTTTGGCAAAAAAATTTAGTGATAGCGATATTGTTTTTGTTGATAGTAGAGTTAAGATTGGCAAAATTAGGGCAGGGGGCAACTTTTTCGTTTTTACCGAGTTTTTGTTTAGCGATCGGAATATTTATTTCTCCGGATGTTTTTTTAACCAATCCTAAAACAATAGCAAAATAAGTTTTACTAATGTTTTTTTGTTTGAATTGCTGATATAAAAAATTAGCAGTTTCTGAGTTTTTAGCAATCAGTAATAAGCCACTAGTATCTTTATCGAGCCGATGCACTAGATGATATTTTTTATCTTTTACAAAATCATCCACCGAAATTTTAATACCACTACCGCCTTGAGTGGCAAGGCCAGATGGTTTATTTATAGCGATAATATTTTCATCTTCATAAATAGTATTTTGCCAAAAATTATTTATTTGAGCTGGATTTAATTTATTTTTAGGTATAGTTAATAAAGAATTATGATTGATGTTAATAGTAATATTAATCATATCGTTTGGTTGTAGCTGATGATTAATTGCTACTTTTTGTTGATTAACTTTGATTTTTTTGGTGCGAATTAGTTTTTGCAGTAGTGCCACACTAGTGCCAAATTGTTTGTGTAAAAAACGATCGAGTCGACTACAATAAGAAAGTGAATAAATGATGTTTTGCATTGATAAAATTATATGGCAAAGGAAGAACCGCAACCGCATTTAGCTGTGGCATTTGGATTGTTGACCTTAAAATATGATGCTCCTAGCTCTGTTATAAAATCGATGCTAGAATTTTGTAAATAACTAGCAGAGAGTTGATCTGTTTTCGCTAAAACGGTTTGTTCATTTTGATAAATAATAACATCTTGCTCGTTATTTTGCTGATCTTGTAAACTAAAAATATATTGAAAACCACTACATCCGCCACCTTCGACACTAATAAAAAGTAATTTATTGCTATTTTCTAGTTTGCTGGTAATTTGTTGTATTTGAGAAATTGCTGAAGCAGTAAGATTGATGTTAAAATCATTAGACATTTTGAGTGTGATTGCGGTTGTGTAATTCGTTATAAAGTTGTTCTAAACTAATGTTTTGGCTGGCAAGCAACACAAATAAATGATAAATTAAATCACAAGATTCGTTAACAAGATTTTTAGTATTTTGCTGACTAGGTTGCAGGGCAGAAAGTAGCCCGGCGATAGTTGTTTCTACTCCTTCTTCGCCAATTTTTTGCACTAATAATTGATAGTCATTAGAAAGTTTATAAGTGTAAGAGTTATTGTTTGGTTGTGCTATTTTTTTTTGTATAAGCTCAAACAACTGTGAGAAATTTAGTTGTGTCATAAGTTTAGAATTTTCTATAATGAAACCAATACTACCATTAAATCTAAACTTTCTTTTTTTAAATGCAAGATAAATTTTTTTAAAAATTAACTAAAATTGTTTAGACCCTAAAACAATATTACAAGCATCATCAAAACTATCGCCAAGCATTGAAATTAGTGCAGGGCAATGCATATTCATTTCTCCTAAAAAAAATGCATTAGCATCTGATGTTTTAGCGATAAAATCAAGGCCCATAAAATGTACATTGCTGTATTTTTGGCTATTTTCTTGCAGGTATTGTAAAGCTTGGTTAATAAAAGGTTGTAATTTTTTTAAATATTGATCGGCATTGGTTATGATTGATTGCCCCTTGGTGACGCAAGTTGTAAAGCCAGTTTGCGGTTGAGTAATTTTCTGCCGAAAAACAGTTCCTGCTACATAAAATTGTTGTTGAATATTTTTTAGTAAAATAGTGCGAAAATCGCCAATTTCAATTCCTAGTAAAAAAGGTTGCAGTAAAATTTCTTCACCATAAAAATTGATGATTTCTTGTTGAGAATCTTGATTATTATTTTGCAAACATTGTTTTTGAAGTAGATTTGTTAAAAAATTAGCTTGTAATGTTGGCGAAGCTTGTAAAATATGATTATTGACTAAATATTGTTGAGTATTTAAGATATTTATTGTTTCTTTTTGGTTAGTAAATTCAATACTAAAAACACCAATTGATTGAGCGGAATCTTTGGGTTTAACAACTATTTTAATATTTGGCAAATATGGATATAATTTTTTAAAATTAGCAATTACTTGTGAAAAAGCATCAGATATTTGTTGTTGATCTTGCCATAGATGTTTTGTTTTTAAAGATACGGTTGGGGTAGAGAGATTGTTGATATATTCTTTATCAGATAAATTTATTGGACAATGAATATTGCTAAATTTTTGCTGTAATTTTATTAAAAATTGCAAAAAATTTTCTGAGCCATAAGGTGGAAAAGGTTTTTTTATTGGCTCTAAACGATTTAATAAAGTGGCTTCTTTAAAAATTTGCTCTACTTCTTGTTTATTTATGATATTTTTTAAGAGATTCTCTATGTTAAAATATTGCGAAACTGTGCTTAAAATATGTTTTTGTTGCTGTTTAGCTTTATGGCGAATCAGATTGTTTTCGTTTTTATATTGATTTAATAATTGTAAAGCAATATCTTGATTTAAAGCTAATAAATTGGGAGTTTTATCAAAAATATCATGATATTTTGATATATCTAGAAAATATACTTTTTTACCTTGCGAAGCACTTATTAAAGCATAAAATAAGGTGCTGTTTAAACCTACAGACATATTTTCTACTGGCTCGTTATTGATAATTACTAGTTTTTCATTTCTCATATTACTTGCCGAAAGAGGGTTGGTTTTGGTAAAAAATATTGGCATTTTTAGTTGAGTTTTTTTGGTTAAACAATAGGCCTTAGTTTTTTTAGCATTAAGTAAGATATTTTTCTGTAAAATATTACGTGCAAAAATAACAATTTGAATAGTTTTAGCCAAGCTTTTAAAATTTTGCCATTTGTGCATTTGAGCCAAGCAATCGGCACCGCAAATCAAAAAAAATTGTTGTTTTAAATGTTTTTTTTGTAATTTTTTAACTAGTAAAAAAGTAAAATAGTAGGGTTGATTTTGACAGATAATTTTTGGTTGATTTTTGGTGATTTTTTTACATAAAGCAAATCTTGTTGCATAAGGTAGGTATTGATCTTGTTCTTTAAAAGGGTTTTGTAAAGTAGGTAACCACCAAAGTTGATTTAGTTTTAGTTTTTGTATGGCAAGTTTGCTTAAATGCACATGGCCAAGATGTGGCGGATTAAAACTACCTCCAAGTAATCCAATTTTCATAGTGAATTGTCGCTTTTAGGTTAGAATTAACTTAACATAATTGCAAATAAAAAGACTATCATTAAAATAGGGGTTTTTTTAAAAAAAATTAAACATTGCTGATGATTAGATAAATTGCATTGCTTGATAGAAAATGCCTGATATAAAAATAAAATAAAAGTAATTGCAAAATAAGATAAGCTTAATTTTTCAACTGAGCCTAAAACTAAAATACTAAAAAACATTAATAAATTTAACATTTGTAAAATAATTTTAGCTTTGATGCCAAAAGCTATAGCTGTTGATTTTGTGCCTATTTTTAGATCGTCTTCAAGATCTTGAAAAGCATAAATTGTGTCGTAAATGATGGTCCAGACAAGGTGAATTAAAAATAAAATTATAATTCCCTCGGAAATATCGTTTAAGATAGCAAAACTTGCCATAAAAACACCTAAATTAAAGGTAAAACCTAAGATAATTTGCGGAAAATAGGTTATTCTTTTACTTAATGGGTAAATTAGCACTAAAAAAAAGGCGAAAACACCAGTAATTATAGTTTTTAAATTGAACTGTATCAAAACTATAAAAGAGCAAAATAATAGCAAGAAAAGAAAAATTAAGGCTTCTGTTTTGCTAATTAAACCAAGGGCGATAGGGCGATTTTTGGTTCTGGTAACTTTAGCATCGAATTTCGCATCGAGTAAATCGTTTATCACGCAGCCTGCACTTCTCATTAAGATGGCTCCCATAGTAAAAAGTAACACAATTTTAGCAAGAATGAAATAATCTGGATCTGGCAATATTTTTACTGCCAAGGCGATAGAGCAAAAAGAAGGTAACAGCAATAAAAAAACACCAACAGGATTATTAATTCGAGAAAGTTTTAAATAACTAATAATTTTTGACATAACAAAATAATTTGCTTTTTTATTTAATGAGCTTAAAATTATTGCATTATTTTTTTAACTTGCAAATAGATTTATATCAAAAACATAATATTAGTATGCAGAACCACAAATTACTTATTGCCAATCGTGGCGAAATTGCTTGTCGCATCATTAAAACTTGCAAAAGATTAAACATCAAAACAGTTGCTGTCTATTCTGATGCCGATGCTAATTCGTTATTTACACAAATGGCTGACGAGGCGGTAAATATTGGTCCATCACCTTCGTCGCAAAGCTATTTAAACATTAATAACATTATCGATGCTATTAAAGTAACAGGAGCTACAATGGTTCATCCTGGTTATGGTTTTTTATCAGAAAATCGTAATTTTGCTTCTGCTCTCGAAAAAAATTCCATTATTTTTATAGGTCCTTCGGTTTATTCTATCGAAATGATGGGTGATAAAATCGAATCAAAAAAAATAGCCATTAAAGCTGGGGTAAGCACTGTTCCAGGCCATATAGGAATCATTCAAAATGCCGAAGAAGCTGTTGAGATTGCTACAAAAATTGGCTTTCCAGTAATGGTTAAAGCATCTGCTGGTGGTGGTGGTAAAGGTATGAGAATTGTTTATAATCAAAACGAAATGGCCGAAGCATTTTTATCGGCATCTAACGAGGCTCGAAACAGCTTTTCTGATGATAGGGTTTTTATTGAAAAATTCATTGAAGATCCTCGACATATCGAAATACAAGTTTTGGCCGATAAGCATGGTAATGTTGTGTGTTTGGGCGAAAGAGAATGTTCTATTCAACGCAATAATCAAAAAGTTATCGAAGAGGCTCCAAGCCCTTTTTTAGACGCAGAAACTAGGCAAAAAATGTATGAGCAATCAAAAGCTTTGGTAAAAATGGTAAAATATTTTTCAGCAGGCACCATAGAGTATATTATGGATAAATACAAAAATTTCTATTTCCTTGAAATGAACACTAGGCTACAAGTTGAACATCCTGTAACCGAGCTAATTACTGGGCTTGATTTAGTTGAGCTCATGATTAAAATCGCTTTGGGCGAAAAATTACCTTTTACTCAAAACGATGTTAAACTAAATGGTTGGGCAATAGAATCTCGAATTTATGCCGAAGATCCTTCTAGAGGTTTTTTACCTTCTTCTGGTCGAATCAGTTTATATATTGAGCCACAAGAAAGTGAAAATGTGAGGGTTGATTCTGGAGTTTATGAAGGTGGTGAGGTGAGTATGTTTTACGATGCCATGATTGCTAAACTATGTTCCTATGGTAAAAATAGACAAGAAGCTATTAGTCATATGAAAACTGCCCTAGGTAGTTTTGCTATTTCTGGAGTTTCTCATAATATCAGCTTTCTTGAAACCATCATGAAAAATGAAAAATTCATTAATGGTGATTTATCAACTGCTTTTATCAAACAAGAGTTTCCGAAAGGTTTTTGTGGCAGTAACCTAGATTCTGAGGCAACAGAGGTTTTAATTATTGTGGCTTTAAAAATATTTTTACAAAACTATCAACGAAATTCTCACATGACAGATCAACTTCACAATAGACCAAAACAAATATCTGATCGTTGGGTAGTAATGTTTGAAGAAGAATCTTTTTTAATAAATATTTTACAAAATGAAAAAGAATATTTAAAAATAGAATGCGATAAAAAAGAAATCGATCTTTCTACTTCGTGGGGCAACGGTGAAAAACTTTTTCGTGGCGAAGTAAATGGTAGAAATATTGGAGTAAAAATTCGTAAAAACGATAGTGCAGGCAGTTATTTATTGCAATATTCTGGACTCGATATGTTTGTAAGTGTTCGCTCTCCGAGAGTTGCTGAGCTTAGTAAATTTATGCCAAAAATTAAACATAATGTTAAGCCACAAAATCTTGAGGCTCCAATTACTGGAAAAATCATTCGATTTAAAGTAACAGAGGGGCAAGAAGTAAAGGCTGGGCAAGAACTTGTTATTATTGAAGCTATGAAAATGGAAAATATTATAAAAGCCGAATACGATACTAAAATTGCTAAAATTAAATTTAAAGAAAACGAAACCATAGGTATTGGGCAAATTATTTTAGATTTTGCTTAATATTTTTAAAGTACATTTATTATAAACATTATATGGCTAAAAGCGTTGCTGACGATCCTATTTTAAGAAATACTCGAAATTTCACTTTAATCTTTTTGGTTCTTGTGTTAATTTTTGGCATTTTTTATTATATTGCTGGAGTGATGCTTATTTCTTTTACCTCTCCAAATCTTGATTATACAAAAAAATTTTTTTCCAAAGGGTTGATCGATCAAGTTACTATTATTGCTAAATCTTTCTATAATTATTGGGTATATTTTTTTCATAATTACAACAAAATAAGTATTTCTAGTAATAACGGTTTTTTATTAAAACTATTAATTTCTACTTTTTTGCCAATAGCTTTATTTTCTGGTGTGGTATGGTTTTTTCGGGCTCCAATTATTGATTGGCGACCATTTAAAAAACCAGAATCTATTCATGGCGATGCTCATTGGGCCTCAAAATATGAGGTAAAAAAAATGGGTTTAAGATCTAAATCAGGAGTTTTGCTTGGTACTTTTGGAGGTGATTTTTTGATTGCCAAAGATTATCAACATATTTTGTTATTTGCTCCTACTGGCTCTGGTAAAGGTGTGGGTTTTGTTATTCCGAATTTATTATTTTGGAAAGAATCAGTTATTGTGCACGATATCAAGCTTGAAAACTACGAACTCACTTCTGGTTGGCGCAGAAACAACTTAAAGCAAAAAGTATTCTTATGGAACCCAGCCGATCCCGATGGTATCAGTCATTGCTATAACCCTATGGATTGGATTAGCAATAAACCAGGGCAAATGGTTGACGATGTGCAAAAAATTTGCAACTTTTTACTACCTGAGCAAGAATTTTGGCAAAACGAAGCTAGAGCTTTATTAGCAGGAATAATGCTTTATTTGGTTGCCGATGAAAATAAGCCTACCACTTTAGGTGAAGTAGTTCGAACTTTACGCAACGACGATGTGGTATATAATTTAGCGGTAATTCTTGATACTATGGGAAAAAAAATTCATCCCGTTTCTTATATGAATATCGCATCTTATTTACAAAAACCAGATAAAGAAAGAGGTTCAGTTACTTCTACCGCCAACTCTTCACTTGAGTTATGGGCAAATCCACTTATCGATACCACTACCGCAAGTAGCGATTTTAACCTACATGAGCTAAAAATAGTTCCGCATACTATTTATGTAGGGCTTACTCCCGATAACATCACTAGGCTTAAACCTTTAATGGGCATGTTTTATCAGCAGGCGGCGGCTTTTTTTACCGCTAAAATGCCTCAGCCACACGAAAAATATGGCATACTAATGCTGATGGATGAATTTCCTACTCTTGGCAAAATGGAGCAGTTCTTAAACGGTATTGCTTATTTTAGGGGCTATAAAGTAAGACTATTCCTTATTATTCAAGATACCGAACAGCTTAAAGGAATTTACGAAGAAAGTGGCATGAACTCATTTTTATCAAACTCTACTTATCGTATCACTTTTGCTGCCAACAACGTTGAAACTGCCAATCTTATTTCGCAACTTATTGGCAATAAAACAGCTACTCAAGTTTCTTATAACAAACCAAAATATTTCGATCTAAACCCAGCTTCTCGTTCACTAAATTTATCTGATGTGCAAAGAGCCCTTATTTTACCGCAAGAAGTTATACAACTACCAAGAGAAGAACAAATTTTACTTATTGAGTCGCAGCCTCCAGTTCGCTCTAAAAAAATTAAATATTTCGAAGATAAATTTTTTACTTCTCGACTTTTACCAAAAATTAAAATACCAACACAAATTCCATATATGCCAGATCACTCTGCTTTAAGATCTAAAAAACAATAAAAAATAATATGTCAACAACTGATGTTTGCAAGGCTTTATTAATTGGCGATCCTGTTAAGCAATCTTTATCGCCTGTTATTCATCAATATTTTTTACAGCAAAATAATTTGATAGGAAGTTATGAAGCTTGGCAAGTGGCAAAACCAAATTTAAACTCCACTATCAAGCTTTTAATTGAGCAAAAATATGCCGGCTTTAATGTTACTATTCCGCATAAAGAAGAGGTGTTTTTACTTTGCCACAAATTAAGTAAAACCGCCAAACTTATTGGGGCCGTAAACACTGTAAGTATTTTGCCTGATGGTAGTTTATATGGTCATAATTCTGATGCTTTTGGTTTTTATGAAAATATATTGCAACAACAACCAAAGTTAATTTTAAACAATCAAAATGCTCTCATTATTGGAGCAGGTGGTGCTGGCAGAGCCGTGCTTTATAGTTTAATTAAAGCTAAAATGGCTACTATTTTTATTGCCAACCGCAACCAAAATAAGTTAGATAAACTCTTAACCGATTTTACCCCTCTTGCCAAGCAATATCAGGTAAAAATTGTTGCATGGCAAGAATACAACAAAATACTTCCTCAAATTACTTTACTAGTTAATGCTACTTCACTTGGTATGTTAAATCAAAATGAGTTAAACCTTGATTTTAATCAACTTTCTTGCCAAACTACGGTTTATGATATTGTTTATAAACCACTTTATACTAAACTATTGCTTGAAGCTCAAAAAAAAGGTTGCTCAATTATTACTGGTTTAGGAATGTTAGTGCATCAAGCAATGGTTGGCTTTGAATTATGGTTTAAACAAAAACCAATTTATAACACTGGATTACAACAACTTTTATTATCAAAACTATGATTAACTTTTTTCGTTCTTTATACCTTCTTTGCAAAAAAATTTTCGGCTATTTTTTATTATTTTTTATCATCACTTTTTTAGTAAAAAATCGCAACATAGTAAGTGTTGATTTTTCCCCTTTCGGAGTTGTGCAAACCAAAATGTTTATTTTAATGCTAGGAGTTTATTTATCTGGTATTCTCACTGTTTTATCAATCTTTTCTAAACAATTATTAATCACCTTTTTTGATAAATTTAGACACAAATAAATCTCTATTCTGTTGTTAAAACACTTTTGATAAATTTAAAAAAGCTAATAATAAATTTAATTAATATAATTGTTGCATTACAAATTATACAAGGCTTTATTTACCATTTTTGGATAATAAATTTTCGGTTATGCTAACATAAAATAAATTAGAAAAATCAAAAAATAAGGTTAAAAAGTTAGATAATTAATATTATGAAAAATTATAACATTACATCTTTGTTTAGTGGTTGCGGTGGTCTTGATTTAGGTTTTAACGGAGGGTTTAAGTTTTTGCAAAAAAACTATGCAAGGTTAAAATTTGAAACTGTATATGCAAATGATATTGATAAAAATGCCTGTATTACATTTCAAAATAATTTTCATAAGAATATTGTTTACTCTGATATTAATGTCATTGATATCGCAAAATTACAATATACAGATATAGTTATTGGTGGCTTTCTTTGTCAAGATTTTAGTCATGCAGGAAAGAGACTTGGTTTTGATAGTGAAAGAGGTAATTTGTATAAAAGTATGCTCAGTGTAATAAAGCGCATCAAACCAAAGTTATTTCTTGCAGAAAATGTAAAGGGTCTTTTAACTATCAATAGTGGCAAGGCAATTGAAACTATTATCAAAGATTTTAAAAATTTAGGGTATAATATAGTTTATAAGTTATTAAAAGTTAGTGATTTTGAAGTTTCACAAAAAAGGGAAAGAGTTATTATTATTGGCACAAAAAAAGATACATTGCCACAATTTAACTTTAATGTTATACAAACCAATAAGACTTGCAGTGTGCACGATATAATTCAAGATCTTGAAAATTACGAAGAGGGTTTTATAAGTAATCATAAATGGTCAAAAGCAAAAA
>CANEUR010000015.1 GCA_947441875.1 Rickettsiales bacterium
CCCCAAGCTCCTGCAATTTTAAAAATTAACGGTTTTAAATGATGCGAATTTTGATAAACATTTAGCACCGAATAATCAGAAACCACAAAACTATAAACAAGGCAAAGTTTACAAAACAAAGCAGAACAAAGTAACACAAAATTTAAAATATAAATTTTGTGCATATTAATTTTATTTTTTTTACCAAAAAAAGCTAAAAAACTTAAACAACCACCAATAGCAACAACTAAAATTAATAAACCAAAACCTATTTTAGCAATCATAAATATTTACTTGCTGGCAATAAATTGTTTTACAGCCTCTAAATTATTTTCAAGAATTGTGTATTTTTCTGGTAGATCAAACAAATTTTGCAAGAAATTAGGCAGTTTTGGCTCTGGCATTTTAGCTTGCAAAATAGCATCAGGAAACTTAGCAGGGTGCGCTGTTGCCAAAGTAATAACTGGCTCTTGTTTATAATGCTTGCTTTTTATAAACTGTAAAGTTGCTTCAAAACCAATGGCAGTATGAGGATCTAGAACTTCGCCAGTTTGTTGATGAGCTTGCAAAATTGCCGAAATAGTGGCGGAATCAGAAACTTCAAAACCAACAAAATCGGCAGTAATAGACTTGTGAATTTCGAGATTGATTTTTAAAAGATTGATTCTCTCAAAATCTTGCATTGCCAAGGCAATAGAATTTTCGAGTTTTTGCGTTTTGGCAACATCAAAAATGAGTCTTTCAAAGTTGCTTGCTACCTGAATATTCATGCTAGGCGAGATGGTTTCAATCATCGGTTGTTTGCTATAATCATTATTTTGTAAAAATCTGATTAAAATATTATTTTCATTGGTAGCAACAATAAGTTTATTGATATTTAAACCCATTTTTTTTGCCAAATACCCAGCATAAATATCGCCAAAATTACCAGTTGGCACCGAAAAAGAAACTCCACTACTATTTGCCACTCGTAAACCACTATAAAAATAATAAACTATCTGAGCCATAATTCGGGCAAAATTGATAGAATTTACCGCAACCATTTTTCTGCCATTTAAAAAATCTTGATTGACAAACATTCTTTTAACAAAATTTTGACAATCATCAAAATTGCCTTGCAAAGCAATGTTAAAAACATTATCAGCAAGAACTGTAGTCATTTGTTTGCGCTGAACCTCGGAAACTTTTTGATAAGGATGCAAAATAAATATTGTGGCACTCTGACACATTTTACAACCCCAAATAGCTGCCGAACCAGTATCGCCAGAGGTTGCACCTACAATAACAATTTTTTCTTTTTTTAAAGATAATAAGTGATCGAGTAAATTTCCTAAAAATTGCAGAGCAAAATCTTTAAAAGCAAGGGTTGGCCCATGAAATAATTCAAGTAAATAATGATTATTAGCGAGTTGCTTAAGTGGAGCAATTGCTTGATGATTAAAGTTTTCGTAAGACTTGGTGATGATTTTTTTATAAACATCTTCACTAATGCTTTGTGACACAAAATTATAAGTTACTTCAAAAAACAACTCTTGATAATTCATTTTTGCCATTTCAGAGAGTTTTTTTTGGTCAAATAAAGGTAAAAATTCTGGCACATATAAACCTCCATCTGGCGCCAAACCTTGCAAAATAACTTCGCTAAAAGATAAAGAAGGAGAAGATAAACGAGTTGAAATAAATTTCATAGAAAAATAATTTTATTGACAAGCCAAGCACTCTTCGTATTTGTTTTCTTGTTGATTATTAAGGTTAATTTCATTTTGCTCAACTTTATGCGAAACTTTATCTGCCCTTTGAATAGAAGTTGAACGGCAATAATACAGGCTTTTCAAACCTTTTTGCCAAGCTCTAAAATGAATTTCATGCAGATATTTTTTAGCAACATTGCCTGGCAAAAATAAATTAATACTTTGAGCCTGACAAATATATTCTTGGCGTTCGGCTGCTAAATCAACAATCCAGCGCTGATCTATTTCTTGGGCAGTTTTAAAGACCATTTTTTCGTGCTCATCTAGAAAGTTAAGATGCTGGACCGAACCTTCATTAGTAGTGATAGAAGACCAAATATCTTCGGTATTTTTCCCTTTCATTTCAAGCACTTTCACTAAATTTTTATTCCTAACATTAAAAGAGCCTGTAAGGGTTTTTTGAGTGAAAGAATTTGCCACAAAAGGCTCTACTCCTGGCGAAGAATTATTAGCAATAATTGAAATTGAAGCAGTAGGCGCAATAGCAATTTTATTAGAAAATCTCTCATTAACCCCAACTTCTAAGGCATCAGGACAAGGGCCTTTTTGTTTAGCTAATTCTTGCGATGCAATATCAACTTCTTGTTTAATTTTTTGAAAGATTTTTTTGTTCCAAACTTTGCTCATCGCCGATTCAATTGGCACATTTTTGCTTTGTAAGAACGAATGAAAACCCATAACCCCAAGCCCAATACTTCGCTCTCTCATAGCAGAATATTTGGCTTTTACCATAGAATCAGGAGCGGTATTGATAAAATCTTGCAAAACATTATCGAGAAATTCCACCACATCAAAAATAAATTGAGAGTTATCTTTCCAAGAATCGTAATATTCTAGGTTTAAAGAAGATAAACAACAAACCGCAGTGCGATTATTGCCGAGATGATCGATGCCTGTTGGTAAAGTAATTTCGGAGCATAAATTAGAAGTTTTAACCGTAAGATTAAGTTTTTTATGATGAGAAGGAATTGCCTTATTAACAGCATCGATAAACAAAATATAAGGCTCGCCAGTTTCAATTCGAGTGGTGAGGAGCTTAATCCATAAATCTCGAGCTTTAATGGTTTCGACAACTTGATGAGTGTAGGGGCTTTTTAAGTGAAAATCGTCGTTTTTTTCAACTGCTTTCATAAATTCGTCGGTTACTACTACTCCGTGATGTAAATTAAGAGATCGGCGGTTTTGATCGCCACCAATTGGCCTGCGAATATCAATAAATTCATAAATTTCGGGATGATGAATGGGCAAATAAACAGCGGCCGAGCCTCTTCTTAAGCTACCTTGTGAAATTGCTAGCGTTTGGGAATCCATCACTTTAATAAACGGCACAATGCCAGAAGTTTTACCGTTTCCTCGAACTGTTTCGCCGATAGATCTAACATTGCCCCAATAACTACCAATACCGCCTCCTTTTGAAGCGAGCCAAACATTTTCGTTCCATAAATCAACAATACCTTGAAGGGAATCGGCAGATTCGTTTAAAAAACACGAAATTGGTAAGCCTCGCTGAGTGCCTCCGTTACTTAAAACTGGAGTAGCAGGCATAAACCATAAATCAGAAATGTATTGATACAAACGATTAGCATGAGCAGAATCATTAGCATAAGCACTAGCTACTCTGGCGAAGAGTTGTTGAAAATTTTCTTCTGGCAACAAATAGCGATCTTTTAAAATTGCTTTACCGAAATTGCTTAAGTTGTTATCTTTTTGGAAATCTAAATTAATGCTAAACATAAAAAGTTAAAATATTATTGCATTAAATTTTAATGCTTATTTTTTAAATAAGCAAGATAAGTTTATTGAAACCTTTTTAATATTGAAAAAAATTGCGGAAAGCTTGTATTTATCATGTGAGAACTATCTATTTCTATGCCACAATCGAGATTTAAACCCATAATAAGGGCAGACATTGCAATACGATGATCAAGAGCGGTTGATAATTTAATAGGCTGATTTTTTTGTAAAACACCACCTGTGATGGCAAGAGAATCGGGGCCGAGCTCAACTTTTACTTTGCAAGCTTGTAAATTATTGGCAATCATCATTAACCGATTGCTTTCTTTAACCTTTAATTCGGCTAAGCCGTGCATAGTGGTAGTTCCAGAGGCAAAAGCACAAGCTACAGCAAAAATTGGGTATTCGTCAATCATAAAAGCCGCTCTATTAGCGGGAACATTGATGCCCGTTAACTTACTATAACACACTCTAATATCAGCAACCAACTCACCGTTTAAAACTTGATTATTAAAAATAGTAATGTTTCCACCCATTTCTTGCAAACTAGTAATAATGCCAGTGCGCAGAGGATTGATTCCGACATTTTTTAAAATAATATCAGAGCCTTCAATGATAAGAGCCGCTACCATAAAAAAAGATGCCGAAGAAATATCGGCTGGCACAAAAAAATTGGTAGCATTAAACTCTTGCAAACCTTGATAACTGATGGTTTTGCCTAAATTATTTGTGGTGATATCGAGCTTTAAGCCTAAATATTGCATCATAATTTCGGTATGGTCACGACATAGCTCTGGCTCAACAATAGTTGTTTTTCCTCTTGTAGTGAGGGCAGAGAGTAAAATAGAACTTTTAATTTGAGCAGAAGCTACAGGCATTTGATAATGAATTGGCATAGCATTATCGTTGCCAACCACAGCAAAAGGCAACAAGTTATTTTGTCGAGCTAATATTTTTGCCCCAAATTGTTGCAAAGGAGTAAAAATGCGTTGCATTGGCCTTTTATGCAAAGAAGCATCGCCGTTAAAAAAAGTAGTAAAATTTCGAGTGGCAACTAAGCCAGCTAAAAGACGAGTAGAAGTGCCAGAATTACCCATATCAAGAACAAAATGTGGTTCATTTAAACCAAATAATCCAGCTCCTACAACTTGCCAATGATCGAGTTTTTTTTCAATTTCTACCCCCATAAAACGCAACGCAGAGATTGTTTTTAAAACATCTTCACCTTCTAAAAGATTATAAATTTTACTAATGCCATATGCCAAAGAAGCAAATATTACCGCACGATGAGATATAGATTTATCGGATGAAACTAAAATTTCGCCTTGCAAAGACTTATTAGTTTTTTTGGTAAAATTAATTGTCATAGATTTAATTTATAAAAAAGAGAAAATGGTTTTTTCGATTTTTTCAATAAAAAACACTGCGGTTAAATTAAAAATAGCAAAAACTACAATGACAAATTTAGCATTTACAAAATCATCGAGAGCAATAATATTGTTTGGCTGATCAAAATACATTATTTTAATAATTCTTAGGTAATAAAAAGCCGACACCACTGTAAAAGCAATAACTGCAATAGCAATAATAATATTACCGCCAATAATTATTGATTTTATTGCATAAAACTTAGCAAAAAAACCAGCTAAAGGCGGAATGCCAGCGAGAGAAAACAGATAGATTGTCAAGCAAAAAGCAATTACAGGATTAGTTTTAGACAATCCAGCAAGTGCAGAGATGCTAAATATTTTGCGATTTTCAAGATCGGATTCTTGATTAGTAGCACTTAAAATAATATTAAGAAATGCTAATAAGCCAAGCGAAATAAAAGAATAAATAATAGCATAAATCAAGATATTAGGAAAAATTGCTTTTTGTAAAGTAGAGGTAGCCAATAAAATAAAGCCAACATTAGCTACCGAACTATAAGCAAAAAGCCTTTTAATGTTTTGCTGCGCAATGGCTCCAATACTACCAATGGCTACAGATATAAAACCAACTAAAATTAAGATTTTTGCTAAAATGATGAGTGATAAATTTATCATAAATACTGTGGTAGCAATGATAGTGGTAAATTTAACCACGGTTCCAAAAAAGGCGATTACTGCAGTTGGAGAGCCTTCATAAACATCGATAGCCCACATATGAAAAGGGGCAGAGGCAATTTTAAAAAATAAAGCAACTGCAATAAGCACAAAGCCAAAAATTAAAGCAATTGGTGGATAATTTTCTTCATTAAAATTGCCTAAATATGTGCTAAGCTCTGTGAAATTAGTGGTGCCACTATAACCATACACCAAAGAAATACCATACAACAATAAGCCAGATGCCAAGCTACCTAAAATAACATATTTAATGCCAGCCTCAGAAGATTTGACCGACCAGCGGTTAAAAGATGCCAAAACATAACAAGAAAGGGCTTGCAATTCAAGGCCAGTATAAAATACAAAAAAATCGTTAGCAGAAATCATTATCAAGCCACCTGTAGTTGCCAAAAACAATAAAGATAAAAACTCAGGGCTGAATTTGTCGACTTCTAAAACATAACGAATAACCATTAAAGTTACTACTAACAACAACAGTAAAGAAATAGTTTTTGCCAAAGAAATGATAGGACTTACTTTTAACATAGAATTAAAAATAGCAACGTGATCAACAAAATTTTTTGTAGAACAAGCCAAAGCAATGCCAACAACAACAATTGCTAAAAAATGCAAAAACATTGAAAGATTTTGCTGAGTATACATTGTTTTTTGCTTATAAAAAACCCCGATAATTAATAATAGAAAAGCACCTATAACAAGAGTTAATTCAGGTATCAAAAATTGAAAGTTCATGGCTTTAGAAACTATATTTTGGAATTAGAAATAATGTTAACAATATTTAAAGAATAATCGTTAAAAAATTGCAATATTAAATTTGGAGCAAAGCCAAATAAAACAACTAAGGTTGATAAGCTTATTAAAGATATTTTTTCAGATAAATTCAGATCGGAAATTTTATTCACCTTATGATTGCTAATTTCTTGAAGCCAAACTTTACGATATAAAATAAGCATATACACAGCACCCAAAACCACACCAAAGCCAGCAAGTAAAGCATAAATTTTACTTACCGAAAAAACCGCCATAATTGATAAAAATTCACCCACAAAACCACTGGTGCCAGGCAAACCAACTGCTCCCATAGTAAAAATAAATGCCAATACTGCAAATTTTGGCATTTTGTGAGCCAAACCGCCTAAATCGGCTATTTTTTTAGTGTGCAAACGATCGTAAATAACACCAACACACATAAATAAACCAGAAGAAACCAAACCATGACTAATCATTTGCATAATAGCACCGCTAATTCCTTGTTGAGTAAAGCTAAAAATACCCAAAGTAACAAAACCCATATGAGCCACCGAAGAATAAGCGATCATTTTTTTCATATCTTCTTGAGCCAAAGCAACAATTGAGCCATAAATAATAGCAATAATACTAAAAATAAGCATATAGTTTGCAAAATATTGCGCACCCTGCGGAAAAAATGGCAAAGAAAAGCGAATTAAAGCATATGCCCCCATTTTTATTAACACCCCTGCAAGCAAAACAGAGCCTGCAGTTGGAGCTTGCACATGGGCATCTGGCAACCAAGTATGAACTGGAAACATCGGAATTTTAATAGCAAAGGAAGCTAAAAATAAAATGAAAAATAGTTTTTGAAAAAACAAAGGCAGTTTTTGTGGCAATATTTTAGCAAGAATCTCAATATTGGCAGTATTAAAATATAAAGCCAAAGCTATAATGGCAATTAGAAAAAACACCGACCCAGCCAAAGTGTATAAGAAAAATTTATAAGTAGCATAAACCCTGTTTTCTCCACCAAAAATACCAATAATAAAAAACATGGGCACTAAACTTGCTTCGAAGAAAAAATAAAAAGAAAACATATCAAGGGAAACAAAAGAACCGATAATGCAAGTTTCGATAAACAAAAAACATATCACAAATTCTTTAACTCGGTGCTTAATAGAGCTTATACTAAGCGACAAGCAAAATGGAATCAGTAAAACAGTAAGCAAAATTAGAGAAAAAGATAAACCATCAAGCCCAACTAAATAATTAATATCTGGATTGCTAATTAAAGAAAATTTATCGATAAATTGAAAATTGTTTTTGTTATTAAAATCGAATTTAAAAATTAAACTTATAGCAATAATTAACTCAATTAAAGCAATAAAAATTCCATAAGAATAATAAAATAAATTGTTTTTAAGTTTTACAGGTAGCAAAAAACAACCAGCCAATAATGGCAGAAAAACTAGCAACGATAAAATATAAGAATTAGCTATATCAATTGGCATTACAATGTAATATTTTGGTTAAATTTTTTTGAAAATATCAAATATTGTATTGATAAATCTTAAAACTGCAATATTTTTTTTATTTAAGATTGATTTTTTTAAAAAAAAAGACTACGATTTGTGAAAATAAATTCGAGATGCAGAAATTTTTGCACCATTTTCACTTTATAAATTATTTTATGAATCTTGATAAACATCAGTTGTTATTGTGGCAAAAATTAATTGAATTAGCAAAACAAATTAACAAAAATAAGCAATTATCTTTTTTAGATAAAATAATGTTTTGGCAAACCAAAAAAATACAAAACAATAAGAGTTTTTATATTTATGGCGGCCCTGGATGTGGCAAAACTACAATTATGAAAAAATTTTATCAACAACTTTCTTTGCCAAAACAATACCATCATTTTCATGTTTTTATGCAAAAAGTACATAGCAATTTGCATCAAATCAGAACTAAAAAACATCATCAACAACACGCAATTGAATTAACTTTAAAAAACATTGTAGGCAATAGTCAAATCATTTGCTTTGATGAATTTCAAGTGGTTGATATTGCCGATGCCATGCTGTTAAAAAAAATTTTTAGTTATTTTTTTCAAAATAACATTATAGCAGTGATTACTTCTAATTTTCACCCACAAGATTTATATCAAAATGGCTTACAACGGCAATTATATCTTGATTTTATCAAAGATATTTTTTTACCAAATTGTTTATGCTATCAGTTAAATTCAAAAATTGATTACCGAGAATTAAAAATAGGTTTAAAAAAATATTATTTTGTTGCCAACCTAAAAAATCGGGCTAAATTTCAACAAATATTGTTAGAAACCACCAGTAAAAAAACTTGGCAAATAAAAAATATTAATGTTTGGCAAAGAAATATTGTAATTAAGCATGCTTATGAAAATATCGCTTGTTTTAGCTTTAAACAATTATGCCATAAGCAGTTTTCTGCCGATGATTATCGAGCAATTTGCCAGAATTTTGATTTAATTTTTTTAAAAACAGTGCCCTATTTTTATGTAGAAGATATCAATGCTTTAAGACGATTTTCGTTGTTTATTGATGAAGCTTATGAACATAGAATTGCCTTGATAATTCTTGCTAAAACCAAGCCCGATAAACTATGCAAAATACCTAATTTACCACAATATTTTGCTAGAACCATTTCAAGGTTGCAAGAAATTTCAAGCCATCAATATTGGCAAGAAAGCAAGTGGAATAATCATTAACAATCAATATTATAGCAATGCTCATCTTTAAAACTTTGATTTATCTAGATAAAAAGATTGGAATTAGTATTAGAATTTAGCTCTTTTTTGCATATTTTCCAGTTCGGTAAATAGTAAGTCATATAATTTTTAAACCTTTGGTTGTGGCTTCTTTCAAATAAATGCACCATTTCGTGCACCACCACATATTCAAGGCAATGCAGAGGTTTTTTGGCTAACTCTAAATTAAGAGTGATTTTTTTCTTGCCAATGTGGCAAATGCCCCACCTAGTTTTCATTTGGCGAATTTGCAACTCGGCGATTTGCAAATTCATAGTTTTTTCCCATTTAGCAATAAGTTGCCAAGAAATTTTCGTCAGTTCACTGCGATACCACTCTTGTAACAAATTTTTTATTTGCAATTGAGTAAAATTTGCTTTTACATTTATAATAATATGCCCATCAACCGCTTTTACACTAGGTTTTTGGCTATTTGGCACAATTTTTAGCAAATATTTTTCACCTAAAAAATAATGTTCTTCGTTGTTGGTGTAGTTTTTTTCTACAATATTGCAGTTTAACATTTTGGCTTGCTGTTTTTTGATCCAACCAAGCTTGGTTAAAGCAAACATCTTGATGTTTTCGAGCTTCATTCTTTTTGGAGCAGAAATTCGCACCTTGCCAAGTGGGGGTAAAATGGTAAGATGCATATTTTTGATGTTTTTTAAAATAACATCAATGTTAATTTCGCCTAGATTTATTTGGTGCATTTTAATATTATTTGTAAATATTAAGTTTGATTTTATTTTCACTTTTTTACTCTTTAAAATTTCTTTTATTTCCTTTTCAATTTTTTTTATATCTTCGATCGCTTTTTTTTCGGCATTTTCTGTTTGTTTTATTCTGCGATTATTATCATTAAATCAATTATTAAACCTTTCAAAATCGGTAATATCTTGCCAAATATTTAATTATTTTATTTTTAATAATACAATGTTTTTAATAGTTTTTCTGCACTTTAATATTCTGATTGGGCTTCTTTGATGATCTTAAAAATTCTAGCAACCTCATCATCATTTTGCAAGATCTCATAAAGTTTGTTTTGAATTTCTCTTTTTACTCATTTCTTCAAAATAAGCTGGGTTAGTAAAATATTCTGCACTAATGTTTTGGCGAATGCTATTTGCAATAGTTTCTGAAGCAGTTTCTTGATTATTTTTAATGCCCTCGGGTAATTCATTTATAGCTTCATCAATGCCAATTTCATTGATTAATTCTAGTAAAGTATTATTTTCAAAATTATCAATTCTTTTACTTAAATCTGCCTGTATATAATTATCAATTAAAATCTAATATCAGCTTCATATGCCTTAATATCTAGGGTTTCGCCACTAGCCCTACGTATTATTTCTCTGAGCTTTAAATAATCGTCTAACTTTTTTTTAATTTCTGTAATTTCTGCCTCTAAATATCCTGCTTCTATCATTTCGGAGGCAATATTATTATAAGCTCTAACTACAGATGCAATCTTGGTGGCATCCAACCAAATCAAATCGATGCTGAAAAACTAAAACACGAAGACTGGAACAATGATAAAATCTTGGTCATCAAAGCTGATGATGAAAGATTAAATTGGGCTGAAAAAGAGATAATCAAGCACATCGGCGATAAAATTTACAAAAATAAAAACAACAACCAAACCAAAACTATGCAAAATAAAGAAAAAATCTGGACTGAAGAAAAAGTAATTTTGGCTTTTAAAGAAGCAATTCGAACCTTGAAAAAATTGCCACCTGCTAAAGTGCGAGGCTATTTTAACAGCTGGCCACAAGTGATCTACTTGGTTTAGTTTGATCCAGTTTGTTTGCGATGAGAAAAAAATCGTTTTACATTTGAAACAAATTTGGGGATTGGAAGAAATTTAAAGAAAATAACTTGACAATTTGTAAATTTGATGTTGCAATTTTCGTTTATATTATATATATTATATTTTTTAACATATAAACTATTTCATTTATCATGAAAACACATATTACACTTCCAAATCCACATTACCAAGATCGTCGAAAAGAGCTTGGTCTAACAAGGGATCAAGTTTTAACTCCTAATTTTGGGGATTATACTGTGGATGCTATCAAAAAA
>CANEUR010000016.1 GCA_947441875.1 Rickettsiales bacterium
AAATAGACAAACTTAATGAATTATTGCCAAAAGAAGATAGATTACCAACATCAGAAACAGAAAAATATGATGAAGAAGAGAAAAAGAAAATAATAAACAAAGCACTAGATTTTCTTGGTTTTGAAAAAGGATATTTTTCAACAACTGTAAAGTCAACAGAAGAAGAAAAGCCAAAAACAAGTGTATGGGGCTGTTGTGCTCAACCTTCTGTAAGCAATGAAGAATTGGTTGTTGGTGGTAGATAGTTAAAAATTATTATCTCAAAACAAATCAGTTGTGTTTTACTGCCTATTCTGAGACTGTTGCATCAGTAATTTGTTTTAATTTTTTACTATGTTTTCATGTAAGAAATTTTAGCTATTTTTAGCTTCATATTCAACATATTAAGCTAAAAATAGTTGCAATTTATACCAAAAATGGCAAATAAAGTAAAACATAATTAGTGATGTAACGGTTCTTTCATCTAGCTTTATTTCATTTGGTAGATTTTTTTAAAGTATTCTACCGTTTTTTTATCTTGTTTATAATGATTTTTTCTTGGTATTAGTTATATATAGTATGTTTAAAGATGGGAATTGGTATTATTCGTTAAAACTTTAACTATAAAATCAAGAGCTTGAGTAGTTTTGTTAGAATCACAGCCAGATCCCATCGCTAAATCTTTTTTACCGCCACCACCTTTACCTTGTAAAATTTCTACAACATTGCCAATATTTTGCCCAGCATCAAAATTAGCCACCGAACTTGTTAACAAAACATTAACTTTACTATTATTTTCGATACCAAAAAAAACAATAACTGCTGGCATATGAACTTGATTTGATTTTTGATAAATACTTAAAATATTGCGTAAATCGGCGATTGAAGCATTATGAAAAGTTTGATGAATCAAATAATAATTAGCAAAATTTTGAATGTTAGTATTAACAATACTTTGTTGCCAAAGTTGTTGTTTTAGCTGGAGAATTTCTTTATCTTTTTGTTTTTGTTGCTGTAAAAAATCAATTCCAATTTGATTAGTTTTTTGCAAAACTAATGTAGTTGCTTGTTGTTGAGTATGATGAATAATATTTTCTTGATTTTCATCGATGAAAAAACTATTGTCATCAAAACCAACTTTATTTGATAAAAACTGACTTTCGGCAATTTTTGCTTCTTCAAATTGTTGTTTGATTTTTAAAGAATCAAGCAAGGCATAAAGTTTTTGCTCTTGCAATTTTAAATGTTGCAGAGCATAAAAACCAGTTTTTGCGGTAATTCTTCTGATGCCAGAAGCAATACCGTTTTCATTGATTATTTTAAATAAACCAATATTACCAGTGTTAGCAACATGGGTTCCCCCGCATAACTCGTGCGATTGCCCCATTTGCACCACTCGAACTGTATCGGCATATTTTTCGCCAAAAAGAGCTTCGGCACCTTCTTGTTTTGCCTGCTCCAAGCTCGTTATTTTAGTTTGCACAGGAGAATTTTGCCTGATGTAAAAATTTATTAACTCTTCTATTTGTTGCAATTCTAGATGATTTACCGCTCTGTTAAAATTAAAATCAAAAGTGAGCTGATGCGCATCGACATTTGAACCTTTTTGAGTAATGGCATTGCCTAAAACTTGCTTTAAAGCCTTGTGTAAAAGATGAGTAGCAGAATGATTTTGAGCTCGAAGTTGGCGATTTCTCTGATTTACCAAGGTTGTCACTTGATTTCCTACTGCAAATTTTCCAACTCCACAAGCAACTAAATGCAAAAATAAACCACCTGCCACTTTTTTGGTTTCTTTAATATCAAGATAGCTTGATAATTTTTGATAACTAAGATTTTCTTGATAATTTTCTTGTAAAATAATGTTGCCATCATCGCCTTTCTGCCCACCAGAAGTAGCATAAAATGAAGTGTTGTCTAAAATTATGGCGATTTGTTGGGAGTTTTCTTGATTAAGATTAATATTTTCTACCAATTTATTGCCCACCAAAATTCCTAAAATTGTTGCTTTAGCAATAGTTGAAGTATGATAGCAATTTTGTGTGTTGCCAAATTGTTGTTGTAAAGCAAAAAATATAGCATCTTCAGCCTGTTCGCCACTACCTATCCAGCTATTTTTGGCTTTTTCTTTTTGTTGTTGCATGGCTTGCTCAAACTCTTGCAAATTAACCGTAATGTTTTTTTCTTGACATATTTGCTGAGTTAAATCAAGCGGAAAACCATAAGTATCGTAAAGTTTAAAAGCAACTTCGCCTGATAATTGTTGATTGATTATTTGAGTTTCATCAAGTATTTTTAAGCCTTTTTCAAGTGTTTCTAAAAATTTTTGTTCTTCAAAAAATAAAGTGTTAGTGATGGTATCTTTTGCTCTTATTAACTCTGGATAAGCCTCGCCCATTTCGGCAATTAAAGTATCAACCAATAAATGCATTAGCGGTTTTTTTTTGCCAAAATTATAGCACTGCAACATTGCTCTACGCATAATTCGACGTAGCACATAACCCCTACCTTCGTTGCTTGGCAAAATACCATCGGCAATTAAAAAACAAGAAGAACGAAGATGATCGGCGATAATTTTAAATTGTGGATTTATAGACAAATTGTTGGCAAGCATATTTAACAAGTTATTTAAAAATTTTGTGGTAAAAAAAATCAAGCGAAAGAGCGACAATAATTAATAACAAACCAATAGTACTGATAAGTTGAAATTGATAATTTTCAAAAAAACTCGAAACTGCAAGAGCAATAGCAGGATAAACCAAGGCGGTATAATTAGCTTTAGCAGTGCCAATTTTTTGGATTAAGTAATACAAACACACAAAAGCTAAAATTGAAGCAAAGAAAATTTGATAAATCAACGAACCAACATAAGAATAGCTAGAATCAAAATTAAATTTATAACCCAAAACCAAGCTATAACACAAAAAATAAATAGCCCCAAATGCCGCAGCAAAAGAAATAGTAGTAAAGAGCGGAGTATGATTTTTTTTACTGTTGCAGGCCACCAAATAATTACCAAACGAAAAAACCAACATCATTAAAAAAGCATAAACAAAGCCAATTATTGGCAAGCCACTATTATTTTGCAAAACTTTTGGCAAAATAAAAAAAGCCAAACCAATGGTGCCAATAAAACCACTTAATAAAATTTTTTTACTAATTTTATGACCATCAAGCCAAGCTTTTATTAACTCAGAGCTAATTACCGACAAACTAAAAATAACTGCAATAATACCACTTGGAATAATTTTAGTAGTATGATAACCAATAAAAAAATTTAACGAAAAATTACAAAGAGCAATAAATAACAGATAAATAAATTCGTTTTTTTTTAGTTTTAGCCTAGTTTTGGTAAAAAAACAAACCGCAAACATAATGATTGAAACTGCAAAAAAACGATAAAATAAAGATATTTCTGGTGCAACAAGTTGAGTTGAGATTTGCAATTTCATTGCAAACCAACTAAAACCCCAAGCTAAACACATTCCGATAAATGCTAAAATAATCATTATTTTTCTATGATGATGTTAATTTCAAGAACTGGTTTTTTACCCATTAAATCGTTAAAAATTTTTAATAATTTGCTTCTGATAGATTTTTCGAGTTCTTGCACTATTTTTGAGTAATCAAATGATTTTTTCTTTTTTAAAAAATTAAAAGAAAAAGAGCTTTCATCGAATTTCACCTCTTTTGCTTTACCTCTTAATAAAGAATCGAGTTCTTTGTAAATTAAATCGGTGGTAAATTTATCTTGTTTTAAATTATAAGAACCAACACAAATTATTTTGGATTGTTTTTGCCGAGCTAAATATTTATCGAGGTGTAAAGCAACAAAAACCGCCCCACTATCTTGGAGTTTTTTGCGTTCTCTAATGATTTCGCAGTTTAAATCAAGCAACTGTTTGCCATCAACTCCTAAATAACCAGACTTAACAAAACCTACTGATGTAGAACTATTAGGATTTTGTGAGTTAATGTTAATTACCAAGCCATTTTCGGCTTGAATGATTTTTGGCACACCGCACTCAAGAGCTAACTCGCAATGTGTTTTAGTGTGAATAAACTCGCCATGCACAGGAATGGCAATTTGCGGTTTTGCCAAATCATACATAATACGCAATTCTGCCTGTGAAGGATGCCCTGAAACATGCACAAAATGATCTTTTTCAGTCATGACATCGATTTGTTTTTTTGCTAATAAATCGAATAATTCGAATATTTTTTTTTCGTTACCTGGAATGATTTTAGAGGAAAAAATCATTAAATCGCCCTTGCTAAAATGAATAACAGGATGAGAATTAGTGGCAATTTTTCGCACTGCAGCCATAGGCTCACCTTGACAACCTGTGCAAATAACTAACACTTCGTTTTTATTATAAAGCTTTAACTCTCTTTCAGAAATAAAATGACAATTTTCAAAATCATAGCCACTTTTTTTACCCACTTCATAAAGCCGATGCAATGAAAAACCAGCTAAAATAACTTTTCGACCAATTTCGGTGGCAATTTTGGCAATAGTATGAATTCGCGCTAAATTAGAAGCAAAAGTAGTAACTCCAATAATGCCTTGCCTGTTAAGCATTAAAGATTTTAAAGACATATAAAGCTCTCCTTCTGAACGAGAATGCCCAGGATTGATGGCATTAGTTGAGTCGCACACCATAGCTAAAATTTGGTTGCTATCACCATAAGCTTTTATGGTAGCAAGATCGCTAGGCTTGCCTACTACTGGGTCTGGGTCGAGCTTCCAATCTCCAGTATGTAAAATATTGCCAACTTGTGTTTTGATAAGCACTGCTTGCATTTCGGGCACAGAATGGGTAAGACCAATAAACTCTAGTTCAAAAGGGTTTAATTTAAGATTTTTACCAGTAATTTTATGTAACGGAACCTCTTTGGCAAATTTAGTTTCAGACAATTTGCTTTGCAAAAAATTAATAGCAAAATTACTAGCATAAATAGGGGTTTGTAATTCTGGCCACAAATGCACCACAGCCCCTAGATGATCTTCGTGAATATGTGTAATTACCAAGCCAAGCAAATTTTTTTTAATTTGTTGTAAAAAAGAAATATCAGGCACCATCATTGAAACACCAGGCACATCGTAAGCAAAACCAACACCACAATCTATCATTAGCCACTTGCCGTTTAGATGATATAAATTAAGATTCATGCCAATTTCATTTGCACCACCAAGTGGTAAAAAGAGCAAATCTTGCTGATGGTTTTTTAAGTTAAAATTCATATCTTGTGTTTTAAACAGTGTTGATGCCAAGTTTAGCAAATAATTTTTGATCTTTTTGAGTTTGCGGATTATTAGTGGTTAATAATTTTTCGCCGTAAAAAATAGAATTAGCACCAGCAAAAAAGCATAAAGCTTGAGTTTGTTCATTCATTTGTTCTCGCCCTGCTGAAAGCCTAATTTTGCTTTTTGGCATTAAAATTCGAGCAACAGCAATAGTTTTGATAAACTCAAAGTGATCAAAATCAGCCACATTTTCAAGTGGAGTGCCAGCAACTTTTACCAACATGTTAATTGGCACCGACTCAGGTGGAGTTGGTAAATTAGCCAAAACTAGCAACATTTTTGCTCTATCTAAACGCGTTTCACCCATGCCAACAATGCCACCAGAACACACATTTAAACCAGCATCACGCACATTTTGAAGAGTTTCTAAACGATCATTAAAATTTCTAGTAGTAATAATTTGCTCATAAAACTCTGGTGAAGAATCGATGTTATGATTATAATAATCAAGCCCAGCTTCTTTTAAAGCAAGGCTCTGTTTTGCGGTAAGCATACCAAGAGTCATGCAGGTTTCAAGACCAAGTTTTTTTACTTCAGTAATAATTTCACAAATATTTTGCACATCACGATTGTGTAAACTTCGCCAAGCTGCCCCCATACAAAATCTGGAAGCCCCACTTTGCTTGGCAGAAACTGCAGCCTCTTTGATAGTTGCAAGGCTTAATAAAGCCTGTTTTTCTAAACCAGTGTTGTAGTGCGCAGATTGTGGGCAATATTTACAATTTTCAGGGCAAGAGCCAGTTTTAATGCTAAGTAAAGTGCTAATTTGCACCTCATTTTGGTTTTGATGTTGACGATGAACTTGAGCAGCTTTAAACAACAAATCATTAAAAGGTAAATCAAACAACTCTAAAACTTCTTGCAATTGCTGGTTATTAATGCTAGATGAATCAGATTTTTGATTAAACTCTTGTTGTATATCTTGGCAAAAGCTATTGTTTTGTTGGTGCATAATTTTTGAGTTAAAATTTAAAACCCGGAGGTAATGGCATGCCAGCGGTAGCAGATTTTAGCATATCGCTTGATTGATCGTCGGAATTTTTTTTGGCATCATTAAAAGCAGCAATTATCAGATCTTCGAGAACTTCTTTTTCATCAATAACAATCAAACTAGGATCGATAGTGATTTTTTTTGCTACCCCTGCTCCATTAATTAATACTTTTACCAAGCCACCACCAGCAGAGCCAGTGAACTCTTTACTAGAAAAATCGTCTTGTATTTTTTTCATTTTATCTTGCATTTGTTGCGCTTGCTTCATTAAAGATTTGATATCCATAGTGTTTTAAATTAAGTTAATCAATGAACTAAATTATATTTTACAATAATTTTAAAAGCTAGCAAAAAATTAGTAGAAATTTTAGCTATTTTTAGCCTCATATTAAACATATTAAGCTAAAAATAGTTGAAATCTATACCAAAAATGGTAAATAAAATAAAATATAATTAGTGGTGCAACAGTTGCTTCAGGAGTAATCTTTTCGCTTTCTTCAGTAGTAATGCTAAAAATCTATTTCATCGCTAAATTTTCAATAATGGAGTAGAGTTATCTTGTTATGTTGTTGTTAGATTTTTTATTGGCAACAATTTCAGTGAAAGTTTTAGCTTTGCTAATATCAAAATTATAGCTACTTTCTTTTGGTATCTTGAGTTTTTGCTTGTTTTTTATAACTTTTGTAGCTGTTTGTAGTTTTAATAGTTTACAATACCAAACCAACATTGCTTTTTTATTTTGTGAACTTAGAGGGCCTACTTGCCCTACTTTTAATAAATTTTTTGCTCTATCATCCCAAGCATCTTTGACATGTTTTTGGGTTTTATCATCAGATTCTTCGATTCCACCATTTTCGATATCTAAACCCCTAATTTTTCTCTTAAAAGGCCGAATTTTTTTGTTTCTTAAAATATTTTTATTGCTAAAATAATTGCTACTAGAAATATTGGCATTTAGTTGCCAAATGATTATAGGTTTATTAATATTGGGCTTTTTTGTGCCAAAAAAGAAATGAAGAATTTTTTGCCAAATAGATTGTAAAAAGGCAAAAATAGTTTTTAAAATTTTACTGAAGCTGGTCATAATTATTGTGTGACATCAAATATTTATAAACAATCATATTTTCAATGATTCGTTGCACATAATTACGAGTTTCAGAATAAGTGATAAGCTCAACCCAGTCAACAATTTTATTATAATCTTTTTCAAGTCTAGGATCATAAAATTCGTTAATCCATCGTTTGGTAGCATTGGGGCCAGCATTATAAGAGGCTATGGCTAGCATTTCGGAGCCATTAAATTCGTCGATTAATTTTTTAATGTAAAAAGAACCCAATCTTACGTTATATTTTATATCGTCGGTGAGTTGTTTTTGATTGTATTTTATGCCCAATTCTTTTGCTACCAGTTTTGCTGTGCCAGGCATTAATTGCATATAGCCCAAAGCCCCAACTCTACTTACTGCCATTTTGGCAAAACCACTTTCTTGTTTGATAATTGCATGAACCAAAGGGGAGTATTCATCTTGGTAGACTTCTTGCACAATTTGAAATTTTTCTTTGATAAAAAAAACATTTTTGCGAGCAGCGATACGCGAAATTTTAGCATCAATTTGCTTGTCGCCGATTTCGTTGATTATTTTCATAATTACAGCAATTTGACCTTCTGTTGGGGCATTATTAACTAGCCACTCGAAAATTTTTGTAGCATTGGTTTTATCGCCAGACATGGCTAAAATATAAGCAATTTGAGCTCCTCTTGATTCGGATATTTTAAGCATATCTCGAGAGGTAATATCTGGATTTCTTGGCAAAATAATATCTTTTTCAGAATCAATAGGATCGAGTGTGCGATGCTTATGAATTGCCAACTGACCATAAAAAAAAGTGGGATAGTGTGTGCCTTCTTTATAAAATTTTAAAGCCTTTTCTTTATCTTCTAGCTCTTCATATGCCATGCCAAGCCAATATAATGACCGAGAAACAGTAACTGGCATAGATACATTTTTATGTAATGCAGAAAAATGTGACAAAGAAATTTTTGGTTGTTTTAAAAAACGAAGAGCTATCCAGCCAGAAGTCCATTCGGCTTCCCAAAAATCGGAGGCAATAGTTGGTAGGTTATGATTGCTAATAATAGTGTAAGATTTTTTATATTGTTTTTGCTTTAACATTTCTCTGGCGTAAAGCCTTCTTAAAGACCACCATTTTTCTGGTTTTTGTGTTTTTGGCAAATCAAGTAGTAAATCGATTAGTTCATCAATTTTATTTTGTGATTTAAGCCAAATAATTCTTTTATAAGAAAGCAATTCGTTATTTCTTAATTTTCTAGGAATATTGGTGATGATGCTATCTATATATTTGGGATTTTCAGATATTTTTAAAATTCCATTAAAAAGATTTTGGTGATCGGTGTTAATAAATTTAAAAATTCTTGTGGCGTCTTGAATTTTATTATCCCAAAGTAATCGCTCAATTCTTTCAATATAATCAGATTCGTGCAGAACGTTTTTATATTTTGTTAAAAAAACCTCTTCTTGCAGTAAAGAAAAATCTTCTTTTATCCAGATTTGAGATATACGATTTTGAATGTTAAATTTTTGTTCGGTTTTTTGTTGTTCGCTAAGTTGTGAGCGAACGATAGAATCGATTTCAGATTCAACAGCAAAAATTTTAGAATCAGCAGTGCCAGGTGGGTTAATGGCAAAATAATATTTTGATATTTCGTAATCAAGATTGTTTGATATTGCTACCGATTCAACATTTCTTTTTAATTGATTAATATTTGGTAAATAAGGATTATCTAAAACAAAACCAGAAATATCGGTAAAGGCAATATGGCGATTTTCAATATTACCACTGTATTTGTTCCATAAAACAATATCAAGCACAGCAGAAGCTAGGCTAGTTTCGGGATTTTTACTTTGTTTTTGTAATTGTAAAGCAAGTTGCAAAGCAGTATCGAAGTTTTTATTTTGCAAAGCTTCGTTGATTTTTTTTACCGTTTCAACTTGGCTTTTAGAAAACTTTTGCCATAGTTGATCTGTAGAAAATTCTTGCTCTTTTTTGGCATAAGCATTATTGAGGTTTAAAAACAATAAAAGTAAACATGGCAAAACAAACATAAGCTTTTGCCAACCCCTATGCAAATTATAAAAAGAATAAATTGCTGTTTTGTGCATTTTTTATGAAATCAAAAACAAACCCTCAACTTCAACGCAAGCTCCAAAAGGCAAAGAGCCGGCGCCAACTGCAACTCTCACATGCTTGCCAGCATCACCAAAAACTTGGCAGATTAAATCAGAAGCTCCATTGGCAACTGCAGAATGTTGAGTAAAATCGGCATCGGCATTAACAAAAATAGTTAATTTTAAACAGCGAGAAACTAAATTTAAATTACCCTGACAAGCACTTTTTAATTGAGCAAGTAAATTTATAGTGCATAAAGTAGCCGCTTCTTTTGCTTGTTCTGTGCTTATTTGCGAACCAACTTTGCCTGTAAATTTTATTTTACCATTTTCTACTGGTAACTGACCAGAAATAAATATTTGTTGTTGACAAGTTATAAAACTCACATAATTAGCAACAGGAGAGGTAGCTTCTGGTAAAGTTATGCCTAGTTGTAAAATTTTTTGTTCAAAGTTTGACATATTTTTAAAGATTAAAGTTAAGGGAAATTATTTTTATTTTATTTGCCATTTTTCTATGGACGAATAGTGAATTTTTCTGGCTCTAAACTGCTTGCTTTATTGATAAAAAGACGATGATTAGCTTCAAAACCTAATAAAGCTAAGTAAATATCGGTAAGCAGTGGTTTATGTTTAAAATAACCATGCCCCAAGCTTGTTAAACTGTTATCGATATTGGTTACATTAATCACATCAAGATTAGGATCGTTAATTTTTAAACATTCGCCTAGTCTATGATTGTTGTTAGTGATTTTAGAGGCAGCAATTGCTTTATCGTTTTGTGAGCAATATAAAGTAATGCGATTTGCTAATGGTTTAATGGTGGCTAAATTCTGTTGAAATAAATTTGCTTCGTAATCGGGAGCTAGTAAAAATAATTCTTGAATAATTTGGTTAGAAGTTGTTAAGATTTTGTTTGCAGATGTTTCGTTGTTGTTTTGTGGATTTAGCTGGGGGAGTTGTTGCCCAATTTGATTTAATGCGGTAAGAACAATTTGGTGCCCCATGGAATGCACCATAAAATTAGCCTTAATGCCTTGTTTTTGCATTTCTTGTAAAAATTCGATAAACGGATTTATTGAACCTATAGCATTTATTTTATTGATTTGGTAGGTTTTTTTTAACATTATTTCGTCAAAACCTTCACCAATAGAGCCAGCAGGCCAGCTAAAAACAAGTACAGGGCCTTGATATTTTAAATCGTAAGCTAATTGAGCAGCTCTTAAAACCGCCTCTTCGTATTTAGTGTTAAAGCCATGTACATAAATTAAGGGAGTGCTAAGAGCATTATTTTTGTGTTCTTGGAGCTTGGTAAAAAATTGTTGTTTATCAAGATTGTTGGCTTGTACAACTTTTAAACTGGTATTAATTGTATTTTCGCTTGACATAATTTCACCCACCGCTCTTCGCCCAGAGGCTAAAACCATGCAAGAACCGTATTTGGTTTGATGATGTAAATCGTTGCTAAAATCATCATGAGAGCAACCAAAAGTGTTAGTTTTTTGTTGGCGATTGGTAATAACAAAAACTTCTATTTTAGTTGGGCTATCGAATTTATTAACAAGAAAAGAAGCAAGAGCTGGTTGTAAATTTTGTTGTAGTTGAGTTGTGGTTAATTTTTGTGCTG
>CANEUR010000017.1 GCA_947441875.1 Rickettsiales bacterium
CTCCTCAAGCTCCTGTAACGGCTCAAGTTATTAACACAGACCAACCAGTAACAAACAATGCTCAACCTAATAACAATATTCAAGATTCTAGCACTTCTATTCAACCAGTTGCAACTGGTGAAAATATACCAAATGTTGCACAAGCAAATATACAAGTAAACAATCAAAATAATACCAATCAAGATAAAATTGATATAGCTCTTGAAATTGAAATATCTTCTACCCCTATAGAAAAAGAAAAATCTGTTTCCGAAATTCCTGTTGATCCTTCTTTAATAGAAGAAAACAACCAACAATATGCCGAGAATGTCTTGATAAAATCTATGATTTTTTCTCATGAAAAATATAAATTATCAATAAATGGTAAATTAATATCTTTACTTGACGATATCAATTTATCTGGTGGAATTACTGTAAAAATCGAAAATTATTACGATTTTGTAAATTTATTTAAAACAGAATTACAAAATTATATTCAACAAAACACTATAAAAGAAAATTCAGATGTGCTTATTTTTGAAAAATATCAAGCTTTTTTAAGAAATTTAGATAATAGTTTACCTAATCTTAGCAATGAAATTGCAAGCAAAAACCCTGCTACCAAAGATAAAAATGCTCAACTCGATATTAGAAGAGAAAAAAACCTAGATTTTATCATCAACGAAACTCCGATTTACGAAATATTAGGCAAAATATAGTTGGTGATGCAACAATCTTTATAACCACTCTAAAATTTGCCAAGCAAGTTGTTTGTTAAAAAAATCATTTTCAGCAAGCCTATTTATCACCAAATGTTTTACTCTAGGTATAAATTGCAAATATTGTTGTTTATTATCTCTGATCGCTAATCTGGCAAAAATACCTAATATTTTTAAGTTTCGTTGCAATGAAAGCACCTGATAATCAGCATCAAAACTATTTTTATCATAACCGCTTTGCTCTAAAAAATATTGATATAAAGTTATTTTATTTTGTTTATCAACATCTCTTCGAGCATCTTCAAGCAACGAAACTAAATCATAAGCAACAGAGCCAATTAAGGCATCTTGAAAATCAAGCAAACCAACTTCTTGTGAGTTGTTGTAATTAAATAACATTAAATTATCAACATGATAATCTCGAAGCACTAAACATTGATTTTGCTTGTTTAGTTTATCAAATAGTTTTAATAATTCGTTTTTATAAAAAGCTTTTTGCAAAATACTAGCTTGCTTGTTTTGCCAAGGCAAATACCAATCAAGAAATAACCAAGCCTCTTTTAGTAAAACATAGTTATTATAGCTTAAAATTTGTGGTTTAGTGGTAATTTTTTGTAAGTTAATAAGCACCAAGCAAGCTTTTTGATAAAGAGAAAGCTCAAGAGAAGGGTTTTGCTGTAAAGCTTTGTTAAAACTAATATCACCAAAATCTTGCAACAATAAAAAACCATCTTGTGGTTGATAAGCAAAAACTTTTGGAGCAAAAAAATTATTTTCTTGTAAAAAAGTAGCAATTTTTATAAAAGGTTTAGGATCTTCATAGCCAACTGGTGCAAACATCAAAATATAAGATTTATCACCATTTAAAACCCGATAATATGAGCGAAAAGAAGCATCGCCAGCAACTTTACTGATTTTTGGTTGTAAAATATTTTGCGAAGCAAGAAAATTATAAATCTTTGTTAAATTTAATTCTATCATAAGTAATTACACTAAAATTTTTTGCAAAACATTAAGTAAATATTGATTTTCTTGAGTATTGCCAATACTAATACGTAAGCAAGAATGTAAGTTATAAGAAGCCATATCACGCACAATAATACCGTTTTCTAGTAGTTTTTCGTTTATTTCTTGAGCTTTTTGCTGGCTAAAAAAATCAACCAACACAAAATTTGCCACCGAAGGATACTGCACCACAGTTTTTAAATTAGTAAAAAATTGCTGAAATTTTTCTAGCCAATAATTATTATGATAAACCGATTCTTGTAAAAACTCAACATCTTGTAACGAAGCAATTGCTGTTAGTTGCCCAGCTCCATTTACATTAAAAGGCCCTCTTACTTTATGAAGCATTTCTGCCACATATAAACTACTATAAGACCAACCAATTCTTAAAGATGCTAAACCATAAATTTTTGAAAATGTTCTAGTAATGACTAAATTTTGATATTTTTCTACCAAATCAAAACCATTATAATAATTAGTTGCTATTACAAACTCTTGATAGGCATGATCAAGCACTACCAAAATATTACTAGGAACTTTATTTAAAAAACTTTCTAATTCTTGGTAAGAAACATAAGAACCAGTAGGGTTATTTGGGTTAGCAATAAAAATAATTTTTGTTTTACTAGAAATATTATTTAAAAAATTATCGAGATTAGTTTTTAAATTAGTTTCTGGCACTTTTCTTGGTTTTGCTCCAACTTTTTTTGCCGAAATTGGATACATCAAAAAACCATATTCACTATATAAAACTTCATCATCAATACTAGCAAAAGCAGTGGTTAATAAAGAAATAATCTCATCAGAACCTGCACCACAAACGATTTGCTTTTGGTTAATATTGTTTATTTCTGCCAAACAATTAGTTAAATCAAGGCAACTACCATCTGGGTAGCGAAAAAGTTTGTCGGCATGTTTTTTATAAGCCTCAATAGCTTTTTTACTAGCACCTAAAGCATTTTCGTTTGAAGAAAGTTTAATTACCTGCTGATGATTAGTTTTAGATTTTCCAGGAATATAACTAGGTACATCAAGTAAAAATTGATTAGCTTTTAACATATTAGATTATTTTTTATGAATAATTTTTAACAATAACTCAACATTAGCAATTGGAGTTTGAGGTAAGATACCATGCCCTAAATTAAAAATAAATGGTTTATCAGTAAAATTTAGTAAAATTTCTTCTGTTTGCTTTATAATTTGTTGTTGAGTGCCAAATGCTAATAAAAAATTATCAAGATTACCTTGTAGCACTACTTTTTTTGTGGCAAATAAATAATTAGCATAATCAAGGCTAATTGATTGATCTATAGCTAAAACACTGCAATTTACTTGTTGTAAAAAATTTTTATAATTAACTCCAATATTTTTTGGAAAATAAATAATTGGCACTTGTGAGTAATTTTTTATAAAATAATCAACTATTTTTTTAGCAGGATTTATTATAAAATCTTGCACTTGCTGGCAAGGTAAAATACCTGCCCAAGAATCAAAAATTTTAATAATATCGGCACCACTTTTAATTTTTTGTTCTAAAAATAAAATAATTGCTTCACTTAAAAAATTTAATAATTCTAAAAATTCATCTTTATTTGCAGTGGCAATTTGTTTAATTTTATCAAAATTTTTTGCAGAACCACCTTGCAACATATAACAAGCCAAGGTAAAAGGAGCACCAGCAAAACCAATAAGAGAAGTTTGTTTGTTTAATTTACTTTTTGTTAAAGAAACCGCTTCAAAAACTGGCTTAAGTTTTTGTAAAAAATTATTATTTAATTTTAATTTAGTTAAATCAGATAAATTAAAGTTAGCTAAAATTGGTCCATGATTTTTTATAAAATCAACTTTAATACCTAAAGCATCTGGAATTACTAAAATATCAGAAAAAATAATTGCCGAATCAAAACCAAATCTTTCAATTGGTTGTAGAGTTACTTTACTTGCTAAAACAGGATTATAACATAAATCTAAAAAATTTTCAAGTTTATTTCTAACTTCTAAATATTCTGGTAAATACCGACCAGCTTGGCGCATAATCCAAATAGGAGGATTAGAATAAACTTGATGATTATTTATAACATTAATTATTTTATTCATTTAATTTTTATTAATATTAGTGCTGTTAAAATGTGAATAAAAAGTTATTAACAAATTATTAACATTTTTGTGCGAAAATTTTTATCACCATTGTAAGTAGTAAAATTAAAACTTGCAAACAATAATTTATATGTTTAAAATAGCAGTTATTAACATTATTTTTTTAATCAAAAATTAGTTATTAACATTTTTATTTTGTTAATAACTTGTTAATACTTGCTAATAACTTGATAATGTCAAAAAAAATGTTAATAAGTGGTAATTTATTAACAAAAACTAACAAATTATTCACAAAATGAAAGAAAGAATTGTTAACAACTTAACAAAAAATTTTCAACCTATTTTTTTGCAAGTTATTGATAACTCTTCTGCTCATAGTGGGCATTTTGTTTCTACTAATAATTTAGGCACTCATTTTAAAATTATAATTACCAGTAATATTTTTACTAATTGCACAAAAATTCAGGCCCATCGACTCATTAATAAAAGTTTAGAGCAAGAATTTTTAGATGGTTTACATGCTTTAGAAATTAAAATAATTTAGTGATGCAACAATTTAATAATATTATAGAAATGTTGCAATATTACCTTAAAATAATTTTATAAAAAAAAAGTATCAAATATTTTGCATTTTGAGTTTTAGATCAATATTATTTAATTTGGTTATTTTAATTATTATAAATTAATAAATTTTGCTATGAAATACAGTTATTCAGCTAGGGTTTTTCATTGGTTAATGGCTTTAGTGATTATTTTAGTTTTTTCTTTAGCTTTTTACATGACTTCTCTTAATAAAGAAAATGAAAATCGTCTATTTTTTTATTCTTTACATAAATCTTTTGGGGTTCTGGCTTTAATCTTGATTTTTGCTAGAATAATAAATCGCTTTTTATATAAATCGCCTCAATTACCAGTAGAAACTGCTAAATATATTGTTAAATTAGCTAAAATAACTCATTTTATGCTATATTTATTAATGTTTCTTACTCCATTATCTGGTTATTTAATGTCTAACTATTATGGTTATCCTGTAAAACTTTTTGGCATGGAGCTACCTATTTTAGTTGAAACAAATTTTGATTTGGCTAAAAATTTCTCTGAACTACATGAAATTTTTGCTTTTAGTTTATTAGGTTTGATCGTTGTTCATTTGTTAGCAGTTATAAAACATCATTTTATTGGTGCTAACAAATTTCCTATTATCAAACGTATGTTATAAACTATGTTAAAACCTAGAATTATTCCATGTCTTGATGTTAAAAACGGCAGAGTTGTAAAAGGTATTAATTTCGAAAATTTAGCTGATGCTGGTAATCCTGTTGTTCAAGCTCAATACTATTATCAAGAAAAAGCCGATGAGCTTTGTTTTCTCGATATTTCTGCTACTCAAGAAAATAGGCAAAATATGTTTGATATGGTTAAAAAAGTTGCTTCAACTTGTTTTATTCCGTTTACTGTTGGCGGTGGTATCAAAGAAATAGCTGATTTTTTAACTTTAATGCGATGTGGAGCCGATAAAGTTTCAATTAATTCTTCGGCAATTAGTAATCCTGCTTTAATTACCGAGGCTGCTAATAAATTTGGTTCACAGTGTGTGGTGGTGGCTTTAGATGTTAAAAAAACCAATAATGGTTATGAGGTTTTTAGTCATGGTGGCACAAAACCAACTAACTTAAATGCTATAAACTGGGCAATTAAAGTTCAGCAATTAGGAGCAGGTGAAATTTTACTTACCTCAATGGATAAAGACGGCACAAAAACTGGCTATGATCTTAATTTAATAAAAGAAATTACTAGTAAAGTGAGTATTCCTGTAATTGCTTCGGGTGGGGTTGGTAGTTTAATTGATTTAGCTGATGGTTTAAAAGCTGGTGCTTCTGCTGTTTTAGCGGCTTCTATTTTTCATTTTCGGCAATTTTCTATTGCTGAAGCAAAAAATTTTTTAAAACAAGAGCAGTTGATTTAAAAATTGGTTGTAATTAAAATATTTTTTGTTTAAAATTTTAAAAAAAATTCTTTTTACAAATAAATTATGAATATTTTTAACACTCAACAACTACAACCAAAGCTTTTTACATCGCAAGCAATTTCGGCCGAATATTTACCAATTCTTATCTTTTTTGCAGTTGCCTTAGGCTTGTCTTTATTAATTATTGTTTTGCCTTTTTTTATTAATAAAATTCGCCCAAATAAACATAAAAATTCTCCTTACGAATGTGGTTTTGAAGGTTCAGGTGAAGTGCGAAATAAATTTAATGTTAAGTTTTATTTAGTAGCAATTTTATTTTTAATTTTCGATCTAGAAATAGCTTTTTTATTTCCGTGGGCCGTTTCTTTAAAAACAATTGGTTATACTGGTTTTTGGTCAATGATGTTTTTCTTAAATATCCTTACTATTGGTTTTATTTACGAATTAAAAAGAGGTGCTCTCGAATGGTAAACTCCTACATAACCACCACATCTTCTTTGCAAGAAACCGATTTTGGTAAACTGCCTCAAGAAGTTATAAATCAAGGTTTTTTAACTGCCAAACTCGATGATTTAATAAATTGGGCAAGGTCTGGTTCGCTTTGGCCCATGACTTTCGGCTTGGCTTGTTGTGCGGTTGAAATGATGCAAACCGCAGCTAGTCGATATGATATTGACAGATTTGGCATGGTTTTTCGTCCATCGCCAAGGCAATCCGATGTCATGATTGTTGCCGGCACTCTTACCAATAAAATGGCTCCTGCTTTACGCAAAGTCTACGATCAAATGTCGGAGCCAAGATATGTGGTTTCTATGGGTAGTTGTGCCAATGGCGGAGGTTATTATCATTATTCTTACTCGGTTGTTAGGGGTTGCGATCGTATTGTGCCTGTTGATGTTTATGTGCCGGGTTGCCCGCCAACTGCCGAAGCTTTACTTTATGGTCTGATGGTTTTACAAAATAAAATCAGCAGAACTAAAAATTTTACTCGATAAATTATGTTTTTAGATTTAACTAAACAAGAGATTTATATTAAAGAAAATTTTAAACAAACTTCTTTACAAACTTCAATTACTAACGATAATTTAATTATTATTTGCCCAGTTGAAAAAATCATTAATTTTCTTAACTTTTTAAAACAAGATATCGCTCTTTCTTTTAAAACTTTGGTCGATCTTTTCGCTTCCGATATGCTTTATTTAAAGACAACTCGCTTTGAAGTGGTGTATAATTTGCTTAGCTATAAATTAAACAGCCGAATTACTGTAAAAGTTTGTCTTGAAAGCACACAAATAAAAGTTCCAACAGTCATTAATGTTTTTAGTTCTGCTGGTTGGTATGAAAGAGAAGTTTTTGATATGTATGGCATTTATTTTGAAAATCACCCAGATCTGCGTCGAATTCTTACCGATTATAATTTTGTGGGGCATCCTTTACAAAAAGATTTTCCTCTCACTGGTTACCAAGAAGTTCGATATAGCGAAGAGTTACAACAGGTAGTTTATGAGCCAGTGAAACTTACTCAAGAATTTCGTAATTTTGATTTTGATATGCCTTGGCATGGTCCACAAAATAATAATAACAAAAACTCTGATCAATGAAAAAAATTTGGCAATCTTTTTATAAAGCATCATTAGGGCAAGAAAATGTTAAAACAGTAGAAGTTTTTTGGTTTTTATTCTTGTGTTTTATATTTTATGTTGTTTACAAAATTAACTCTTACTTGCAATTGCACTATTTTTTAGTATCCTGGTTACTTTCTCTGTTTTTTGCATGGCATATTTATGCAGTTTATAAATGTAAACCTATTGAAAATGAAACTTTAACCAAAGAAGAGCAGCAGCTTGTGCAAATTAAAAAACCAAATTCTTTATTAAAAAAAATATTATTACAAGAACCAATTTCTAAGCCAAGCTGGAGGCAAATAGTGGTAATAATTGATATTTTATTACTTTTATCGGCACTTTCGTGGTTGTAGAAATATTGATATTAATCACCTTATCGAACTTTACCTGCTCCCAAATTTGTTATCAAAGATAGTAAATTTACCCTCCCCATAGGAGAGGATGATTTAGATCAAAAACTGGAGAATTTATCAAAATTTATTTTAAAAATTATGCCACAATTTACACTTCCTTATCAAAATAAAAATCATCAAAATAAAAACACCGATTTTTCTATTTTATATCAAAATGCCCGAATTATTGATCCGGCAACTGGTTATGATTGTCTTGGTAATTTGCTTACTATCGGCAATAAAATTGTTGATTTTGGTCCTAATTTACAAGCTTCGGCAAATTTAGTTATCGATTGCAAACAGCATATTTTAGCTCCCGGTCTTATCGATTTACAGGTACATTTTCGCGATCCAGGGCAACATCATAAAGAAACTTTACAAACTGGCTCTGCCTCTGCGGTGACAGGTGGAATTACCACTGTGGTGTGTCAGCCTAATACTATTCCTTGCCTTGATTCGGTTTTTACTCTTGAATATCTAAAACTCAAAGCCAAAGAATCTGCTTATTGTAATGTTTTAGCTTATGCTTGTATTACTAAAAATATGCAAGGTCAAGAACTTACTGAAATGAACTTATTAAAACAAGCTGGTGCAGTTGGTTTTACCGACGATGGTTTGCCTATAATGAATGCTAATATCATGAGAAGAGCCTTTGAAATTAGTAAAGATCTCAACATAGTGGTTGCTCAACATGCCGAAGATTTAAACTTATCTAATAAGGGTTGTATTAACGAAGGTGCAGTTGCTCATCAACTTGGAGTAAGAGGTATTCCCAATATTTCAGAATCGGTAATTGTCGAAAGAGATTTGGCTATTTTAGAGGCAATTAAAGGCAAATATCATTTACTCCATGTTTCAACTAAAGAAGCCTTGCAAGCCATTGCCAGAGCAAAAGATAAAGGTTTGTTGGCAACTGTTGAGGTGGCTCCGCATCATTTCACCTTAACTGAGGAGCAGGTTTTAATTTCTGGTACTAATGCTAAAATGAATCCACCGCTTCGCTCACAATCAGATAAACAAGCTTTAATTGATGGCTTAAAATCAGGGTTAATTGATGCAATTGCCACCGATCATGCTCCTCACGATTTAGCATCTAAAGACAAACCTTTGCAAGAAGCTTCTTTTGGTATTGTTGGAGTAGAAACTTTATTATGTTTGTCGCTTGATTTATATCATCAAAAACTATTAACTTTACCGCAAGTGTTGGCAAAACTCACTTGTAATCCAGCAAAAATCATTAATTTAAACAAAGGTATTATTGCCAAAAATGCTATTGCCGATTTGGTGTTGATAGATCTTAATTTTGCTTGGCAAATTGATAGCAATAAATTTTGTAGTAAATCAAAAAATTCGCCTTTTGATGGCTTTAAAACTAAAGGTAAAGCATTGCTTACTGTGGTTGATGGCATTATTGTATTTGACGATTTTACTAAAAATAACAACAATTGTTAACTTATGATTGTTATCGAAAATCTGCACAAAACTTACCAAAAATCCGCTAAATCACAACCAAAAAAAGCTCTTGATGGCATAAATTTACAAATAAAACAAGGTTCGTTTTTTGGTTTACTAGGGCCAAACGGAGCTGGTAAATCAACCATCATTAATATTTTGGCTGGCTTGGTAAATAAAACCAGTGGTAAAGTTGTGGTTGCAGGTTTTAATATCGATACCCACTCTTGCCAAAGTAAATATAAAATTGGCATTGTTCCACAAGAATTAATAATTGATCCTTTTTTTAATGTTTACGAAACTCTCGAAATTTATGCTGGCTATTTTGGAGTGCCAAAGTCTCAACGCAAAACCGCCCAAATTATTGAGGCTTTAGGGCTTGTTGATAAAGCAAAATCAGCCCCTAGAGCATTATCTGGCGGTATGAGAAGAAGGCTTTTGGTGGCAAAAGCTTTGGTTCATAACCCCGAAATTTTGGTGCTTGACGAACCAACCGCAGGAGTTGATGTTGAGCTACGAAATCAGCTTTGGGCTTATGTGCAGAGTTTAAATAAACAAGGAACCACAGTATTGCTTACCACTCATTATTTAACCGAAGCCGAACAACTTTGCAACGAGATTGCTGTTATTAATAAAGGTAAGGTTGTGGCTTGCGATAGCAAACAAAATTTGTTAAATAGTTTATCTGAAAAACAATTAATTATTCACACTAAACAATTGTTGCCTGCTAATTTTACATTGCCAAACCTTGATTTTAAATTAAGCGAAGCAAATGAAATTATTATTAATTATAATCCAAATTATATCTCAATTACCGATATTTTGTGGCAAGTGACAGCGCAAAACCTCGATATTCTCGATATTTCTACCAAACAACCCGATTTAGAACAAGTTTTTCAACATATTGTGCAAGAAAAATGAATAATCTACTTTCTATTTTGCCTTTAAAACCAGAGCAAATATTGCAAATACTCGATGTAGCTAAGTTTTATTATCACAATCATAAACAATATTTTGATATTTTAAAAGGCAAATTGCTAGTGAATTTTTTTTTCGAAAACTCCACCAGAACCAGAATGTCTTTCGAATTATCGGCAAAAAAAATGGGAGCCGAAGTTATTAACCTCGATATTTCGCTTTCATCTTTAAAAAAAGGCGAAACAATTATCGACACTGCCAAAACAATTTCGGCGATGGAGCCAGATTTTGTAGCAATTCGTCATAATTCTAGTGGTATTTTACAGATTATACAAAAACATATTTCAGCTAGTCTAATTAATGCAGGTGATGGCACCAACGAACATCCATCACAAGCTTTGCTCGATGCCTTTACTATTTTAGAGCATAAAAAAACTCTAACAGATTTAAAAATAGCAATTTGTGGCGATGTTTTGCACTCAAGAGTTGCTCGATCTAATATTTTTTTACTTAGTAAATTTGGCTGTAAAATCAAGATTAGCACTCCACCCACTCTTGTTCCTTTTGGCTATGAGCAATGGTTGAAAAATTATAATGTAAAAATCTGCCCAAGCTTACCAACAACAATTGCCGATGCCGATGTTATCATGATGCTTCGCCTACAGCAAGAAAGAATGGAAAGTTGCTATATAGCTTCTTTTGATGAATATTTTCAGCTTTATGGTTTGGATAATCACAAAATTAAATTAGCACCTAAGGCAATTATTTTGCATCCAGGACCAATTAATCGTCAAGTTGAAATAGATGCTAGTCTTGCTTACGATAGCCAAAAATCTTGCATTTTAAACCAAGTAAAAGCAGGAGTGGCGGTTCGCATGGCAA
>CANEUR010000018.1 GCA_947441875.1 Rickettsiales bacterium
ATTCTTCGCCACAATTAAGAAAGAAAAACCGCATCAAAACTATTGCCGCAACTTTGGCAATTGAAGGCAATAACCTCACCGAAGAGCAAATAACGGCAATTATTGCAGGGCAAAAAGTTTTAGGTAGTGCAAGAGAATTGGCCGAAGTTGCAGGAGCAATTTCTGCTTACGATGCCTTGCCAAATTTACAACCGCATAAAATTAGCGATTTGCTAAAAGCTCATAACTTAATGATGACAGGCATTTTGCTTGATGCCGGCAAATTTAGAAACAAAGCGGTTGGAATTCATAAAGGCAATAAGGTTCATCATATTGCCCCGCCTGCACATCAGGTTTTTGGCTTGATGGCTAATTTATTAAGTTGGTTAAAAAAATCACCAGAACATCCATTAATTACCAGCAGTGTTTTTCATTACGAATTTGAGTTTATTCATCCTTTCACCGATGGTAATGGTCGGTTAGGCAGGTTGTGGCAAACCTTGATTTTATCGAAGTGGCACTCGTTATTTTTGGCATTGCCACTGGAAAGTATTATAAAAGACAATCAAAAAAAATATTATCAAGCACTTGAAAAATCCGATAAAAATGGCAACAGCACAGCTTTTATAGAATTTATGTTGCTTGCCATTAGCGAAACCCTAAATAAAAATATGTTATCTAAAAATATTTTGGCAAAAAATTCCCCCAAAAACACCCTAATAAATGCCCCCATAAATCCACAAAAAACCCCTGATGCTATTTTAATGTTAATCAAAAACAACCCCAAAATCACCTATCAGCAAATTGCCGATATTTTGCAAAAAAATTTACGCACAATTGGCAGATCTATCGCTTTGTTGCAAAAAAACCAAAAATTAACAAGAGTTGGCCCAAATAAAACAGGCCATTGGCAAATCAATTAATAAAATCTAAAAATGACTATACACACTAAAACAATCGCCGAATCAAATAATTTTATTGTTCTTGATAAATACATAAAGCAATGCGATTCTGCCACAGGCCATCAAAGCGAAAATGATTTAGAGCAAGAACTTGTTAATGATTTGGTAAATCAAGGTTATGAATTTTTGCCAAATCTAAACTCGCCCCAAGATATGCTTGCCAATGTTAAAGTGCAGTTAGAGCAGCTAAATAAGGTTAATTTTTCTCAAAGCGAATGGTTGCGTTTTGTAGAAACTTATTTAAACAAGCCAAGCGATGGCATTGTTGAAAAAACCACAAAAATTCACAATGATTATATTTATGATTTTGTGTTTGATGATGGGAAGATTGTTAACATTTATTTGTTTGATAAAAATAACTTGAGCAGTAATAAATTGCAAGTAATCAAGCAATTCGAGCAAATCGGCAAACAGCTTAATCGTTATGATGTGACTATTTTGGTTAATGGTTTGCCTTTGGTGCAAATTGAGTTAAAAAAAAGAAGCATTGCCATACGTGAGGCTTTTAATCAAGTTCATCGCTACAGCAAAGAAAGTTTTAACTCTGATAATTCTTTATATAAATTTTTGCAGATTTTTGTAATTTCTAACGGCACTTACAGTCGTTATTTTGCCAACACAACCAAACGCAATAAAAACAGTTTTGATTTTACCATTAATTGGGCAAAATCTGATAATGAACGAATCTTTGATTTAAAAGATTTCACAGCAACATTTTTTCAGAAAAATACTTTGCTTAATGTGCTTTTTAATTACTCGGTTTTTGATACTAGCAATAATTTGTTGGTGATGCGACCCTATCAAATTGCTGCTTGCGAACGAGTGTTGTGGAAAATCAAAAGCTCTCATCAGGCAAAAAATTGGAGCAATACTCAAAGTGGCGGATACATTTGGCACACCACTGGCTCGGGCAAAACTTTAACCAGCTTTAAGGTGGCGCAAATTGCAACAAAACTAGATTTTATCGATAAAGTATTTTTTGTGGTTGATCGTAAAGATTTAGATTATCAAACAATGAAAGAATATCAAAGGTTTTCGCCAGATAGTGTTAACGGCTCTAATAGCACCGCAGGCTTAAAACAAAATATTGAAAAAGATGATAATAAAATTATTGTAACCACTATTCAAAAGCTTAACAACCTAATAAAAACCGAAGAAGATCTGGCAATTTACAGCAAGCAAGTGGTGTTTATTTTTGATGAGTGTCATCGTAGCCAATTTGGCGAGGCTCAAAAAAACATAAAAGAGAAATTCAAAAAATTTTACCAATTTGGTTTTACGGGCACACCGATTTTCGGTGATGACATCGTAGAGGGAAGATTGATTCGCAAAGGAAATGCCTTGGGTGCCGAAACCACAGCAAGTGTGTTTGGTTGCCAGTTGCATTCTTATGTTATTACCGATGCTATACGTGACGAAAAAGTGCTTAAGTTTAAAGTAGATTACAACGATGTGAGCCCCAAGTTTAAAGACATTGAGAGCGAGCAAGATGAGAAAAAATTAAGTTCTGCCGAAGCTAAACAAGCCTTGCTTCATCCAGAAAGAATCAGAGAAATATCGCAATATATTTTAAAAAATTTTCACTATAAAACCCATCGCTTGCAAGTTGCTAATAAAGGCTTTAATGCTATGTTTGCGGTAAGCAGTGTGCAGGCGGCCAAGCTTTACTATGAAACTTTAAATAATTTACAAAAAGATAGCGATAAAAAGTTAAAAATTGCTACAATTTTTTCATTTGCGGCCAATGAAGAGCAATCTTTTGCAGGCGAAATTCAAGACGAAAGTTTTGATGTTTCTGCCATGAATAGCAGTGCAAAAGAATTTTTAACCTCGGCCATTAAAGATTATAACGATTTATTTAAAACTAATTATAATGTTGATAGTAAAAGTTTTGAAAATTATTATAAAGATTTGGCTAAAAGAGTGAAGGCGCAAGAAGTAGATTTGCTGATTGTGGTGGGTATGTTTCTTACTGGTTTTGATGCTCCAACTCTTAACACTTTGTTTGTTGATAAAAATTTAAGATATCACGGCTTGTTGCAGGCTTATTCAAGAACCAACCGAATTTATGATGCTACAAAAACTTTTGGAAATATTGTGAGTTTTCGTAATTTAGAGCAGGCTACGATTGATGCCATTACCCTGTTTGGCGATGAAAATACTAAAAATGTGGTGCTAGAAAAAAGCTATAAAGAATATATGGAAGGCTTTAGCGATGCCACAAAAGATAAGGTAAAGGGCTTTATTGAGGTGGTAGCAGAATTAGAAAAAAATTTTCCAAATCCTGAAGCTATCAAAAAAGAAGCCGATAAACAAGCTTTTGTTAAATTGTTTGGCGAATATTTGCAAATAGAAAATGTGCTACAAAACTACGATGAATTTGCCAGCCTTAAAGCAATGCAAAACCTCAATATAAATGATGCTGTGGCGGTTGAAAATTTCAAAGCAGAGCATCGTTTAAGTGATGAAGATTTAATTGCTTTTAAGGCAATCAAAATTCCATCAGAACGAAAAATGCAAGATTATTGCTCAACTTATAATGACATAAGAGATTGGCTTCGAGAAGAAAAAGCTGGCAATGAAAAAGAAAAATCAGTGATAGATTGGAGCGAGGTGGTGTTTGAAGTTGATTTGTTAAAATCGCAAGAAATCAATTTAGATTATATTTTAGAGCAGATTTTTGAGAGTAACAAAAAAATTCAAGATAAAACCGCTTTAATTGAAAATGTGCAAAGAATGATTAGATCAAGCTTTGGCAATCGAGCAAAAGAAAGCTTGGTGGTTGAGTTTATCAATCAAACCGATCTCGATAAAATTGCCGATAAAGCTAGTGTGATTGAGGCTTTCTATGAATTTGCTAAAGCAAAGCAATTACACGAAGCCGAAGAATTAATTAATGCTGAAAATTTAAATAAAGAATCTGCAAGGCGTTATATTTTGGTTTCAATTAAGCAAGAATATGCTAGCGATAACGGAACCGATCTTGACGATATTTTGCCGAAAATGAGCCCGCTAAACCCACAATATCTAACTAAAAAACAAAGTGTTTTACAAAAAATCTCTGCCTTTGTAGAAAAATTTAAAGGCATTGGCGGCAAAATTTAGAAAATGCAAAAAATAATTAAAAACATTGTATTATTAAAAATAAAGTAATTAAACATTTCGACAAGTTTAAAAACCGATTTAACTAATGCAAATTTGAGAAAATTATGAATAACATTAATGTGTTGATTTATCAAGGAAAAAAAGCGAAGAGTAGTTGGATGAAAAAAGCAATTTGCAAAAAATGCAAATTGCAAATTCGGATAAGTTGGTAACTTTTTATAGTCTTGATCTAATAATAGCTGTTGGCTATCGTGTAAATTCTTTACGTGCTACACAATACTGCAAATAAAATCAAACAAGATAAATAAATCTAGATAAAATCAATATCAATTTTGTATTAAACTCAAAATTATTTTATTGAAACTGCTTTATATCATTTCTACTCTATAATGGAAATGGCACTATTTATTTCGCTGATAAAATTGCTAATTTCTGGGGTGAGATTTTGGCAATCGCTTGGCAGTTGGGCGATTTTTTCAACCAATGCCGAGCCAACAACAATGCCATCTGCACCAATATTAGCAAATTCTTGGGCTTGCATGCTATTTTTAATGCCAAAACCAACCACAATTGGTAAATTAGTAATTTGTTTTAATTGCTCAATTTGTAAAACATTATTAGATGCTTTAGCTTGTTTGGTGCCTGTAATTCCGGCAAGCGAAATTAAATAGGCAAAGCCACTAGTGTTTTGTAAAATTTGTTTTGCTCTATTAATTGGGGTGGCAGGAGAAATTAAATTAATAAAATCAAGCTGTGCTAATTTAATAAAATCAAGTATCTCGTTTTGCTCTTCAAGTGGCGAATCTACAATTAAAACTCCATCTGCCCCTGCTTTTTTAATATCGAAAAAAACCTGCTCTAAACCATATTTTAAAATTGGGTTAAAATAGCTCATCAGCACAATTGGAGTGCTCTGATTTTGCTGGCGAAAATCGGCAATTAAATTAAGAGTTTTTGCTAATGTTGCCCCCGATTGCACCGCTCTTTTACTAGCCATTTCAATAATAGGGCCATCGCCTGACGGATCTAAAAAAGGCATTCCAACTTCAATTATATTTACTCCTAATTTTGGCATAGCTAACATAGTGGTAAGAGTTGCCTGATAAGAAGGATCGCCAGCACATAAATAGGCAACAAAAGCAGGCTTGCTTTGTTGTTTTAATTGTAAAAAAGTTTGAGAAATTCTCATAATTTTACTCCCAAAAAATTAGCCACAGTGTTAATGTCTTTATCGCCCCTGCCCGATAGATTAACGATAATTGATTGATCTGGCCTCATGGTTTTCGCTAATTTGCAGGCAAAAGCAATGCCGTGAGCCGATTCAAGTGCAGGAATGATACCTTCGGTTTTGCATAGCAATTGAAAGCATTCTAAAGCTTCATCATCGGTGGCAGAAACATACTGCACTCTGCCAATTGAGTGTAAATAAGCATGTTCTGGACCTATTCCGGGGTAATCTAAGCCTGCTGAAATAGAGTGTGTATCGTGAATTTGCCCATCTGCGTTTTGTAAGAAAAAAGTTTTGTTGCCGTGTAAAACCGCCTTGGTGCCTTTGCTAATAGATGCCGAGTGCAAGCCAGATTCAATGCCTTTGCCACCTGCTTCTACTCCATACATTGCTACTTGGTTATCGTTAATAAAATCGTAAAATAAACCAAGAGCATTTGAGCCACCACCAATGCAGGCAACTAAAGCATCGGGCAGGTTTTGTTGCAGGGCTAAAATTTGTTGTTTTGCTTCTTTGCCAATTATTGAGTGAAAATCGCGCACCATTTGTGGATATGGATGCGGACCAGTTACCGTGCCAAGCAAATAGTAGGTTTTTTCAGGGTTGGCAACCCAATCGCGCATTGCTTCATTGATGGCATTTTTTAGGCTTTTTGAGCCAGTTTCTACCGCCTTTACTTCGGCTCCTAAAAGTTTCATGCGAAAAACATTTGGGGCTTGTCTGGCAATATCTTTTGCCCCCATATAAATAGTGCAAGGCAACGAAAACAAAGCACAAACGGTAGCAGTGGCAACTCCGTGTTGCCCCGCCCCTGTTTCGGCGATGATGCGTGTTTTACCCATTTTTTTGGCAAGTAAAATTTGCCCTAAACAGTTATTGATTTTATGTGAACCAGTGTGGTTTAGTTCGTCTCTTTTTAAATAAATTTTTGCTCCACCGTAATGTTTAGTGAGTTTATTTGCTAAATATAGCGGGCTTGGCCTACCAATGTAGTGAGTAAAATAGTAATTTAATTCTTGCCAAAATTGAGGATCGTTCTTGATTTCTGCATAGTTTTGCTGTAGCTCTAATACTGCTGGCATTAAGGTTTCGGCAACATAAGCTCCGCCAAATTCACCAAATTTACCTTGTTTATTTGGTTGTTGATAAAAAGAATTAAGCATATTAAACCGCCAATAATTTAACTATTTTTGTTGTGGCAAAAGTAGTTGTAGTTAAAATAAAACAAGAAATTGCCAGCAAAACTTGGTAGTTTTGCCAAAAGTTATCATTAAAAGCCAAATAAGATAATAGTAAAATTGGTAAAATAAGAGGCAAGGCAATGATAGCCATATAGCCTAATGAACGAAAATTATTTGCCAAAACTCCAGACATAGCGGCAATAAAACTGATGGTTAAAGTAGAAATAGCAATAATTGCTAGTATTTTAGCAATATTTAGTAGGCTAAAATTTTGCAATATTGCTAAAAACAATGCGCCTGCAATCATAGGAAAAACCACTCCAAGCCAGCTTGCTAAAATTTTTGCCAAGATAAATTTTTCAAAATTACTAAAAAGCAACAGCATTTGCTCAATTGTGCCATCAGAAATATCGGTGTGACAAAAGTTTTGAAAAAAACCTAAAATTACTAACAAAGATGAAAGAATAGTAGCAAGTAAAAACAGATTTTGTTGGTTAATGCTAGTTGCTTGGTGTAAAAACTGAAAGATCACTAAAAAAACCACAAAAAATAATAAATTAACCATAAATTGCTGAGATTTAAACCATAAATTGTTAATTTCGTAAGCAATTATAGTAAAAAACATAGCTAAATAGTAGTTAAGATTGATTCGAGATATTTACGATAGTCGGAGTTTGTTTTATATTTTTGGCACAACTTGATAAACTGTTCTTGATTGATAAAATTTTGCTGGTAAGCAATTTCTTCGAGGCAGGCAATTTTTAAACCTTGTCTTTTTTCGATAGTTTGAATAAAGCTTGCCGATTCTAGCAAAGAATCAGGTGTGCCAGCATCAAGCCAAGCAAAACCTCTGCCTAATTTGACTACACCCAAAGATTTTTGTTGTAAATAAACATTATTAACATCGGTAATTTCTAGCTCGCCTCTGGCTGATGGCTTGAGATTTTTGGCAATTTCAACAACCTCATTATTATAAACATAAAAACCAGTTACTGCCCAATTTGATTTTGGCTGAGTTGGTTTTTCAACAATTGAAACTGCTATATTATTAGATAATTCAACCACTCCATAACGAGCAGGATCGGAAACTTGATAAGCAAAAATCATTGCCTTGCATTGATGAGAAGTAAAAGATGCAATATGCTGATGAAAGTTTTTAAAATAAAAATCGGAGCCGTAAAAAATATTGTCGCCCAAAATTAAACAAACCGAGCTTTTGCCAATAAATTTTTCGCCAACCACAAAGGCTTCGGCAATACCGCCAGGTTTTTCTTGCACTGCATATTGTAATTTTAGCCCAAAATCTGAACCATCTCCTAAAAATTTGCTAATGTTTGGAGTATCAGAAGGAGTGCTGATAATTAAAATTTCGGTGATACCAATATTCATAAGATTCGCAAGTGGATAGCAAATCATTGGTTTATCATAAACTGGTAATAATTGTTTGCTGATAATATTAGTAAGCGGGGCTAACCTAGTGCCACTTCCTCCTGCTAAAATGATGCCTTTCATAGTTTTTATTTTATTTTGTTATTTTCATCAACCAACACCACTTTTGGTTGCCAAGTTTTTGCTTCAAGATGTGATAAAGAGCAGTAGGCAATAATAATAACTAAATCGCCCACACAAGCTTTTCTAGCCGCTGCTCCATTAATTTGAATGATGCCCGAATTTTTTTTGGCAGAAATTACATAAGTAGTAAATCTTTCGCCGTTATTAATATTTACCACATCTACTTGTTCGTAAGGTAAAATATTAGCCTCTTGCAACAAGGCTTCATCGATAGAAATTGAGCCTTCATAGTGTAAATCGGCACCGCTTACGGTTGCTCGATGAATTTTAGCTTTTAACAAATTTAACTGCATAAATTAAGTATTTTTAATGGTGGCAATTTTAAGTTCTTTGAGTTGCTTTTCGGGCACTAAAGCAGGGGCATTCATCATTAAATCTTGTGCTTTGCCATTCATAGGAAACGGAATAACTTCGCGTATATTTGGCTCGTCGGCTAAAAGCATAATGATGCGATCGATACCCGGAGCAAGGCCTCCGTGAGGTGGAGCACCATATTTAAAAGCGGTAAGCATTGCACCAAATTGTTTTTCAACCACTTCTTTGCCATAACCTGCCAAGGCAAAAGCTTGATACATAATTTCTGGCTTGTGATTGCGTATAGCACCCGAGCATAACTCAACTCCGTTACAAACTATATCGTATTGAAAAGCTTTAATATTAAGTGGATCGTTATTTAGCAAGGCTTTTAAACCACCTTGAGGCATAGAAAAAGGGTTGTGAGAAAAATCAATTTTGCCAGTTTCAAAGTTTAGTTCATACATCGGAAAATCGGTAATCCAGCAGAATTTATAAACTGATTCATCAATTAATTTTAGTTCGTTGCCAAGTTTGATACGCACTAAACCAGCAAGCTTGGTGGCAAAATTTGGCGTTCCACAAGCAAAAAATACCGCATCGCCTGCTTGTAAATTGGCGATATTTTGTAAGTTTTGCAATTGCTCTTGGCTTAAAAATTTGGCGATTGGGCCTTTTGCCTCGTTATTTTCATCAAAAACAATATAAGCCAAGCCTTTTGCCCCCTGTTGTTGAGCAAATTCGATGGTTTTATCGAAGAAAGATCGGGGTTGATTGCTACATTTTGGAGCAGGAATGGCTTTAATAATTTCGTGATTAGCAATTGCTTTGGTAAAAATGCTAAAACCAGAATTTATAAAAACACTAGTGGCATCAGATAAAATAAGCGGATTTCTTAAATCTGGCTTATCGATGCCATATTTTTGCATAGCTTCTTGATAAGGAATTTGCACAAAAGTTTTTTCGGTGAGTTTTTTAGTGCCAAATTGAGTAAAAATATTATACATTACAGGCTCAATAACTGCAAAAACATCGGCTTGAGTGGCAAAAGCCATTTCAACATCTAGTTGGTAAAATTCAGGAGAGCGATCGGATCGGAGATCTTCGTCGCGAAAGCAAGGAGCAATTTGAAAATATTTATCGAAACCAGAAACCATTAAAAGCTGTTTAAACTGCTGTGGAGCTTGTGGCAAAGCATAAAATTTACCAGGATGCAACCGAGCAGGCACCAAGTAGTCTCGGGCACCTTCGGGAGAAGAGGAGGTAAGAATTGGGGTTTGGATTTCTAAAAAACCTTGTTTGGTCATTTCAAAGCGTATTGCTTGAATTACTTGTGAGCGAAGCACAATATTTTGGTGAGTTTTTTGTTTTCTTAAATCAAGAAAGCGATATTTTAAACGTAACTCTTCTGGGTAGTGTTGGCTTTCGTCATTTATTTGAAAAGGAATTTGTTCGGATAGCGATTCGATAAATAAAGTTTCAACTTTAATTTCAATTTCGCCAGTGCTGATTTTATTATTAACAAGCTCTAGTTGCCTTGCAACCACAAAACCAGTGATGGTAATTACCGATTCTAGCTTGATGGTGGCAATGTTTTGTAAATCAAGATTTGGGTTTTGCTGATCTAAAACTAATTGAGTAATGCCGTAATGATCGCGCAGATCGATAAAAATTAGGCTACCGTGATCTCTTTTGGAATGAACTCAACCCGATAATTTCACTTGGGCATTGAGATTTTTAATGGTAAGTTGAGTACAGTTGTGAGAGCGATATTGATGCATTTTTTTAAATTAAGTTGCATTTATAGAACTATAGAAAATATTATTGTAAGACCAGCTATTAAATTTGCAACAAAAATTGTTTAAAGAAAATTATCACGATCTGTGCAGCAGTTAAGACTACTAAAAAAACACTTAACAGGATTTGGTTCTGGCTGTTCTTTCTTTGCACCTGAAGCCCTTCCTAAAGAGGGCTCACCATTTTGTGTTGCTACTAACATAAAATCTGGATCTTCTCGCAATTCTTCCCTAGTAGATTTTAAAGCCTCACCATTTTGTGTTGCTGCCATAAAAACTACATATTGATCTTTTTTCAATGCTTCGCTAGCAAATTGTAAAGCCATGCAATTTTGTGTTACTGCCATCAAAACTACATCTCGATCTTTTTTCAATGCTTCGCTAGCAAATTGTAAAGCCATGCCATGTTGTGTTACCGCTTCGAAAACTATTTCTCGATCTTCTTTAAATGATTGATCAGCAAATTGTAAAGCCATGCCATGTTGTGTTACCGCTGCGAAAACTATTTCTCGATCTGCTTTCAATTTTTGGCTAGCAAATTGTAAAGCCATGCCATTTTTCTTTACTAATATTAACATAAAAGGTAGATCTTTTTTAAATGATTGATGAGCAAATTGTAAAGCCTTACCATTTTGTTTTGCTGCTTCGAAAACTATTTCTCGATCTTCTTTAAATGATTGATCAGCAAATTGTAAAGCCTCACCATTTTGTGTTGCTGCTTCGAAAACTATTTCTCGATCTTCTTTAAATGATTGATCAGCAAATTGTAAAGCCATGCCATGTGTCATTACTGCTCTTAAAACTACATCTCGATCTTTTTTCAATTCTTCGCTAGCATATTTTAAAGCCTCACCATTGTATTTTACCACTTCTAAAAATCCATTTTTCTCTGCTTCTAATAATAGATGATTGGTAAAAA
>CANEUR010000019.1 GCA_947441875.1 Rickettsiales bacterium
CTCTTATTTACAATTTAAATCTGTATTAATTTCTAATATTGTAATGCTGTCAATTTTGTTTTTTGGGTTATTATTTTTATTTATTTCAAATAAAAGCATAATATCCGATATAGAAACAGCAGAAAACGAAAAAATAAACCTTTCTAAATCATTAAGTTTAGTAAGAAAAGTTGCTATCGAAGGGGCATCTATTGAAGGCGAGCAAGAAGATATAAGCATCGAAAGAATTGGCGATATTGGCAGAGTAGAAGAAGTTTTAGGCGATTTTCAACCAAATTTTGCCGAAACCTATACTCAACTATCTTTTGCTCGAGATATAGTAGAAATTACTAACTTTAAATATAAAGTTACCGATTTTATCACTAAATCACCAAGTAAAGGCACTAAAAAAGAAATGATTTTCAACGGAATTTTATTTAATCGCAGTGGTAGTATCGACGATTTATTTATTGAATTTGATAATTTTATTAATAAAAAATTAAAATCAACCCTTACTAATTTTGATGTAAAATACACCGAAATTAATCGCAACATCGATTTTAATGCCAAATTTTACGAACAACCAATCGAATTTACTTTATTAGAAAAACGAATTACCAACGAAATAGCAAAAACTCCTAACCCAGATAAAAATCAAGTTAACGAAAATGAAAATAACTAACCTAAAACAAAAAATTAAAATCAACATTATCATCGCTGTTTTTATGATTATTTCTATTTTTTCTGTTGCTTTTTTTTATAATTACTTTAATACCAATTTTCAATCAGAAAAACTAAAACTTACCGATGACATTTCTAATATAAAGTCAAAAATATCCGAAATAGAAGGTAAATCTCAAGAAAATAAAAAATATAAAGAAATCTGGAAAAAAATCAGTTCCAAAAAAAAGCTCAACACAGGTATTAAAAATGAGGAAGTAGAAAAAATTCGCACCAACCTTGCCCAAAAATATTTTATCAACGATTCTAAATTAAAAATGAATGTGCCAGAAAACTTAACAAATAGTGTTTTTAAAAACGAAACACTCGATATTTTATATACCGAAGGAGAGCTTACTTTTTTATCTTACAACGATGTTAAGGCAATTCAATTTGCCGAAGAATTTTATAAAAGTTTGCACGGTTATGTTATTCTTAAAAACTTTGAAATAAAACGTGAAAAAAAATATGAACCAAAAGATTTAAAAGAAATTAGCACTGGTAAAAATCAAGGACACATTTCTGGTAAAATAGAATTTGCTTGGTATGTTTTTAAAGAAAACAAAACTAAAGAAATAGCAAATGAAAACTCTATAAATAATAATACCAAAAATTCAGAAAAGCCATAAAAAATGTTTTATTTTAAATTATTATCTCTATTTCTAGTCGTTAACTTTTCGGCTCATGCTCAAGAAAAAATAACAAACCAAACTAGTCAAATAATTGAAACAACCAATCAAAATAACCAAGAAACGAAAAAAACAGAAGCGCCAATTAACAAAACTCAAATTTCTGCTTCTTCTATAAAAAAATCTATTGAAGATTTATTTTCTGGCGCTAAAATACAATCATTAATGTTTAGCGAAACCGATTCTTCTAACATCGACAAAGCTATTGAAGCCTTTCAAAATAATCAAATATTTGAGCTAGAGAGCGAAGAAGAGAATTTAGAAAAATCAACTACTGAAGAAGCAAAAAAACTAGAGCAAGAAAATGTGAAAGCCTATATTTTTTTGTCTTCTATCTTGTATTTTGGCACCGATTCTTGGTCTTTATGGATCAACGATAAAAAATATACCGCTAAAAGCAATAAAGTAGAAAGCGAGCTTTATTTTAAATCGGTTGAAAGAGATAAAGTTAATATTATCTGGAAGTTAAGTGTTAGTAAATGGAAAATTTTATCTGGCTTACGATCTGAAAGTTTAGCTCCCAAGATCAATAACAATAATCAGGTTGAAATAGATTTTACTTTGCATCCAAATCAAACTTTTGTTCTAAGCTCAAATAAAGTAGTGAATGGTAAGGCTTTTATTGGTAAAAAATAATATAAATAATCTATGCAAAACGTTTCAAATCTTAAAAAAGCATTTTCTTTAATAGAAATTTCTATAGTTTTACTCATTATTGGCATTTTAATTTCTGGCATCTTAGTTGGGCAAGATCTTATCTTAGATGCAAAAATAAGGTCTGCTCAAAACCTCACCAAAACTTCTCCTGTTAATAAAATACCCGATTTAACTCTATGGCTCGATGTTAATGCCGAACAATCTTTAATAACTACCGAAGTGGCCGATAGATGCTTAGAAAAATATGTGAACTACCAAGATTTACTAGGCAACAATGTAATTTGTGCTTGGCGAGATATCAATCCCCAAAAATCTTTAGGATCAGATACATCAAAAAAAATTGCTTTAAGCATTAATACATCTCATCCCCTCACAGCAATGCCTAACTATGTTATAAATGGCATTGGTGGTTTACCTTCTTTATATTTCGATGGTGCAGATTATTTAATTTCTAGCATACCACCGCCATCAACTAGCATAGCCAACACCATACTTAATGTCGATCTACATAATTTACTTAGCTCAAGCGAGGTTTCTTTTTTTATCGTTCAACAATTTGAGGGGGCTTCTTCTGGCACATCAAATACAGCCACTTTATTTCATCATTCTTCGGGAAATTTTTCGATTCAAAACAATAATAGAGTATCCATAACACCATCGGGAGGCACGGCATCAGATGAATACGGCCCTAGAATAACTTTTGTCTCTGGAGCTGATTCGGTTTTAACCACTGTAAAACCAACTTTTTCTATGACTTTACCACAAGTTATTTCTGTTATCCGAGAAAATAGTTCCGCAAAATTATATGTTAATTCTACAGCGCAAACCATAACCAACAATGCACCAACCACATCCTTAGATAACTCTTCTTTTCCAATATCTTTAGGGGCTTTTATTACAACAGCCACAACTGGTACTCCACCAACAACAACCACCACATCATCAACAACAGCAAACACTTTTTTTAAAGGAAAAATATCCGAAATTATCGTGTTTAACCGCAGAATATCAGAAAGAGAAAGGGTTCAGGTTGAAAATTATTTATTACAAAAATACAAAATTAAAAAAACTTAACTAAAATTGTCTAAGAAAAATTTGGTAAAAATTTATTATAATTGTCAAAATTGGGTTAAATTGTTTACAAAATATAATTTTTTACCACAAAAAACCATTTTAATATCCGATAAAAAAATTTGGCAAAATTGCCAAAAAACTTTATCACCTAGCTTTGTTAATAATTTTGCCGAGGTTTTTCTACTTAATAAACCACAAGCAAACGAAAAATATTTACAACACATAAAAAAAGCAGTATCGCAATATCAAAATATTGTAGCCTTAGGCAGTGGCACCATAAACGATTTATGCAAGCTTATTTCACATCAACAACAAAAACCATATATTATTATTGCCTCCGCTCCTTCAATGAATGGTTATTTATCTCAAAATGCCTCTATTACCATTAAACAACATAAAAAAACTCTATTAGCTACCCTACCCATAGTTTTGATAGCAAACACCAATATTTTACAATCTGCCCCAGAAAAGTTAATTAAAGCAGGAATTGGCGATGCAATGTGTTTTTATAACTGTTGGTTTGATTGGTGGCTTGCCAACCAAATTTTTGGCACACCTTTTTTAGCAAAACCTTTTTTGATGCTACAAAAATTGATGCAAGAATTTTGCCAAAATTATCAACAATACCAACTAAATAATCCTAAGTTATTAAAATTATTAATGCAAATTTTATTAATTTCTGGTAAAGGAATGACCCTTGCTTCTGGCTCTTATCCTGCAAGCCAATCAGAACATTTATTAGCGCACTGCCTCACCACCAAATATAGTAAAAAATTTCAATTTATGCTTCATGGCGAGTTAATTGCTTTTACCACTTTTGTCACCGCTCAAATACAAGAAAATCTGCTTGATAAAATTACACAAAATGATTTTTCTTGGCTTAATAAAATTTGGCAACACAATTGGCAAAAATCTGTGCAAAATTATTTTTCTAATAATGTTTATTTAGCTTGTCTGTGCGAATTTACTGCTAAAACTAAAATTTTAGAGCATCCAAAAAAGTTATCGGCAAAAAAAATTAACAATATACAAAAAAAACTCAGCAAAATTCATTTTTCTTCTACTAAAATCAGCCAAATTTTTACTCATTTTCATATCAAACATCAAGAGCAAGATTTACCAATATCTAGCCAAGAATATAGCCAAGCTTTATATTTTGCTAAATACTTGCGAAATCGTATTACCTGCCTTGATTTTATACCAATTCCCATCTTTAAATAATCAAATAATAAATAGTAAATAGAAATATTGCATCTCTCATAATGCAATATTTAGCGAATTTTTTTAGTGCTAAAATTAAATTTCAGTTCTTTATTAATAATATTTATATTCACCAAACTATGATGTAAGAAATTGTCATGAGCATGGGTAAAGTCGCAACGGTAATGGCTTCCTCGACTTTCTTTTCGTTGCAGGGCAGAATATGCAACTGCCAAAGAGTTTAGAAGTAAATTTTCAGTTTCAAAATAATCATTAAGTTCGTTGTTCCACATTAAGCTTTTGTTACTTAGAGAATAACTTTGAAGCTGTGAATAAAGTAATGTATTAGTTTTTATACCTTGTTGCAATAAGTTTTCATCACGAAAAATGCCGATAGTTTTTTCGTTATTTAGCTTTATTTGTTGTTTGATATCGGCTAAATTTTGTTTATTGCCATTTCTTGCAAAAAGTTGTTGCAAATTGTTTATTTTATTATTAACAAGTTCATTGGCAATATTTTTATGCCAAGTAGAATCGATTTTTTCTGTCGCTATTTTTGCAGATTCTTTACCAACAATTTGCCCAAAAACCACTAGCTCTAACAATGAATTACAGCCTAATCTATTAGCTCCATGCACCGAAACACAAGCTGTTTCACCTACAGCATAAAGCCCTGCCAAAACCTCTCCCAAAACATTGCAAGGAATACCTCCCATAGTATAATGAGCCGAAGGATGCACAGGAATAGGGCTATTAAAAACATCGATGTTGCCAAATTTACTAGCAATTTCAATGAGGCTTGGTAGTTTTTGCAAGATGGTTTGTTTGTTTAAATGCCGGAGATCAAGATGTAAAAAATCGCTTTTTAGTGTATTTTGTTTATCAATCAAACAACCATTACCTTTTTTAATTTCACAAGCCATGGCAATAGAAATGGCATCACGACAAGAAAGTTCCATAGTTTGTGGCTGATAATTTGCCATAAACCGCTGATTGTGTTTGTTTAACAAATAAGCCCCCTCGCCTCGTGCTGCCTCACTAATTAAAATACCAGAATCGGCAAGACCTGTAGGGTGAAACTGCACAAATTCCATATCTTGTAGTTGTAAACCAGCTTTTAAAACAAGAGCTGTGCCATCGCCTGTGCAAATGCTAGAAGAGGTATTGTTATGATAAATTTGGCTATAGCCCCCTGTGGCTAAAATAATGGCTTTACTGGTAAAAACAATTAATTCTCCTTGATTAAAATCAATTGCCAAACATCCATAACATTGATTTTGGTAAATTAATAAATCAATCACCAAAATTTCATTAAAAATATTGATATTTCGCTTTTTAACTTGTTGCAATAAAGTGTGTAGAAGTGAATGACCAGTTTTATCTTGGGCATAGCAGGCTCGATATGCCAAGCCACCTTTACCATAATTTAAAGATTGCCCGCCATATGGTCGTTGCTCGATTTTGCCAGAATTATCTCGAGAAAAAACCATTCCTTGATGCTCTAAAAATAAAATTGCCTCATTAGCTTTAGAGCATAAAATTTCTACCGCATCAGCATCGGCTAAATTAGCAGAACCCTTTATAGTATCATAATAGTGCCACTGCCAGCAATCGGCAGTTACATTGCCTAAACTAGCATTAATACCACCTTGTGCAGCTACAGTATGGCTATGATTGGCAAAAACTTTACTTACTATTGCTATATTTATTTTACCATCTGCATTATCAAAAGCCGAAATTGCAGAAGTTAAGCCAGCTCCACCAGCACCAACAATTAAAAGATCGAGTTGTTGATGCCTAACAGAAAGCATACTATCTATGAAATTTAAAATAAGAAATTTCGACATCAGGGCTTAAAAAACTATCTTTTACTGGCTCTTTTTTAGTAAGATCGGTAGAAAGATATTTTAAAGCAGAATCGCAAAAAATTGTAGCAACTTGATGATTTTCGTTATTACTGGCAATAATTGTTTTAAGAGCTGCCAAAAAATTACAACCAGAAGAAATGCCAACAGAAATGCCTTTTTGATTAAGTTTTTGAGCCATTAAAATAGCATCTCCATCATCTATGCTAATGATTGGATTTAGCTTGTTTAAATGTAAGATTTCAGGAATAAACTCATCGCTAATGCCTTGAATACGATGTTTGCCAATTTTTTTGCCACCAGTGGTTAAGGTTGGTGAATTTTCTGGTTCAACAGGATGGCAATTTATGTTTAAATTATGTTGCTTACAATATTGATAAAAACCCATAATAGTGCCGCCAGTTCCTACTCCTGCCACAAAAGAGTTTAATTTTATGCCTAAACTTTGAGTTTGTTGAATAATTTCAGGAGCGGTAAAAAGAGTATGAGCATTAACATTTTCGGGATTAGTGAACTGTTCAGGGCAATAGCCATTATTTTTTTTAGCAAATTCTCTTGCCATAGCAATTGAACCTAAAAAACCACCTTCTTCTTTTGAAACCAAAACAATTTCGGCCCCAAATAATTTGACAATATCATATCTCTCTTGACTGAGCCAATTTGGCATATAAATACGCACTTTGCAATCAATTGCCCTACCAAGTGCTGCAAAAGCAATACCAGTGTTGCCACTTGTTGCTTCAACAATAATGCTATTATTATTGATTTGCTTGTTTTCATAAGCTTTTGTTAAAATATGTAAAGCAATTCTATCTTTAATAGAGCCACTAAAATTAAAAGCCTCATATTTAGCAAAAACTGTTTTTGGCTTACCTAAATAAGTAAAGCCAACCTCAATTAATGGAGTGTTATTATATGCTTTGTTGATGTTTTGTAAAGTTTTTACAGAATTTTGATTTAACATTTAGTTATTTTTTAGAAATATTAACAATTAATTCAATATTTTTACCATCGGCAAATTGATTGACGGCATGCATTTTATTTATAAAATAATTGTAGTCAAGCAAAATTTTTAAATCTGTAAGGAAACTATAAATATTGCAAGAGACATAACAAATATTTTTAATATTGCTTTTGGCGATTTGTAAAATTTGAGCAGAAGCCCCATTTCGAGGCGGATTAATAATAACTGCTCGATACTTATTCAGCTCAATTGCGATGAGTGGATTAAAAAATAAATCACGTTGATAAGCTTTGATTTTATTGGTTAATTGATATTTATGACTATTTTGATTAGCAAGCTTTATCATTGTTTGATTACCATCAAAAGCATCGCTTTCTTTTATTAAATGTTGCAAAGCAAAACTATAAATTCCAAAACCACAGTATAAATCGGCAATAATTGGCAGTTGTTTGCTTGACAAATTATCAATAAAATTAATTAATTGCTCACAAATTACTTGCGTTGCATTTTTATTTGCTTGTAAAAAAACCTCATTATTTACTTGTAAATTAAGGTTATTAATATTTATAAAACATTTTTGAGCAATAAAAATTGGCTCTTGCTCTTGTAAAACATTAATGCTTAAATTAATATTATGTTGCTTAGCAAAGTTAGTAAGAGTTTGTTTTTGTTGATAAGATGGTATTTTATAAAACAAAAAAACCACATCTAAAATATTGTCAAAAGCAATAATTTTTATTTGTGAAATCAAATTTTTAGCAAAGCAGTTTAAAAAGTTTTGTAGTTTTGGTAAAAAAATATTGATTTCTTCTTCTGTTAAAGGGTGCGAAACAATTTGGGTGTGTTGATGTGTTTTTGGTAAAAATTCGCCTAAAATATTTTGATTATTAACTTGCAAAATAATTTTTCTTCTTAAATTTTGCCCATTTAACCAATCAAAACTAATATTTTTAGTGTATTTATTAAAAAGTTGCCAAACTTTTTGCTCTAAATAATTTTGGTTGCTCATTTTTTATTTAGTTGTTTTAATAAAGCAAAACATCCTGTAAGATAGGCGAAAACAAAATAAACTAACAGACCAATTAAAATAACTAAAGCAAGTTGCCAACTTTGCCATAAGTTATTGCCAAAATAATTTTTACAAAACAACAAGCAACTTGCCATAAAAATAGCACAAACTGATATTTTAGTGATTTTTTGCCAAAAGTTTCTTTGAAAACTAAAATATTTTTTTTGCCGAGCTAAAAAAAACAACAAACTAAAGTTAACATAAGAAGTGATTATGGAAGATAAAATAATGCCTACATAACCAAAATCATAGAGATAAAAAATATAATTAAATAAAATATTTAACAACACACAAAAAATAGCTATTTTCATAGGTGTTTTAGTGTTTGATCTGGCAAAAAAAGTAGGCTCAAAAATTTTTACTAAAATATAAGCAGGTAAACCAAAAGAATAATATTTTAAAGCTAAACCAACTTTTATGGTTTCATTATGGGTAAAGACTCCTCTTTCAAATAATACTCCAATAATATTTTCGGCTAATATAGTAAGGGCAAGACTAGCAGGAATAGCAAGAAACAAACCAATTTCAAGGGCGGTATTTTGTAAATTGTTAGCTTTTTCTAGTTCGCCAGTTTTAATTTTTTTAGAAATATTTGGCAACAAAGCAACACTAATAGCAACACCAATGGTAGCCAGCGGTAATTGATTGATACGATCGGCATAATATAAATAAGAAATCGCCCCTACAATAGCGCTGGCAAAAATAGAATCTATCAATAAATTAATTTGCATCACATTAGCTCCAATTAAACCTGGCAATAATTTTTTAAGAAAAATTTTAAAATCAAGGTTATTTTTAGGTAGCTGTGGCATTACTAAAAAACCACAACGATAACTAAAAAAACTAATAAATAATAATTGTAGCAAACCAGCTGTAAACACTCCCCATGCTAAGGCATAGGCATAATTGCGAAAATAATTACCTAAAATAGTAATAAAAAATATTAAAGTAAGATTTAAGATGAGTTGAGTAGCAGAAGCGGTGGCAAATTTATTAAGAGCATTTAAAATTCCTGAAAGCAACGAAACCATAGCAATAAACACTAAATAAAAAATGGTGATTCGAGAAAGATTAATAAGAAGCTCCGATTTTTCGGGCAAATCAAAAAAACCAGGGAAAAAAACCTTCATTAAAAAAGGCATAAATAATTGAAAACAAATCACCACCAGCCATAAAATTAGCAACAGCCAAGCCGAAATATTGGCAATAAATTTTTTACTTGCCTCTTGCCCTAAATGACTGTGTTTATCGATAAATAAAGGAATAAAAGCACTGTTAAAAGCTCCTTCGGCAAAAGTTCGTCGAAAAAAATTTGGCACACGAAAAGAAGCAAAAAAAACATCAGAAAGCAAGCCTATTCCTAAAAATTTAGCTATTAAAATATCTCTAACAAAACCAAGAATTCGTGATAGCGAAATAAAAAAAGAAATAGTTAGAATATTTTTTTTAAACATATTTTATTTTTTTAAGTGATTTTGATTTTTCTTAGCAAACTGCACAAAATCATTAACCAAAGCATTGCGTAAATTAGTGCTGATGATTTTTAAAATATTATTTTTAACATAATCTTCAACAACTGTTGTGCCAAATCTGTTACTTGAAACATCGTAATTATCGCTAGCAGTGGTTTCGCCAGAGCTTAAAATTTGGTTGTTTTCAAGGTTTTTTAAAACATAAGCAGTGTTGATGGTAATGCGATTTCGCCCAGAAGCTCCAGTGATGGTAATATAGGTAGAGCTGTTAGAAATATTGGTTTTTAGAATCAACAAATATTTAGGTGTAATATCAAGTTTATCTGGATTTAACAGGCTATATAAACTATTTTGTAGCTCGAAATCAAGTTGAGTGCGTTTTTTTTCAATTTTAATTGAAGCTAGTTGATAAGCCACAGAATTTGTTAGGTTATGGTCTTTATAAATGACTTGAAAACCGCATGAGCTAAATAAAAGCAACAAAAAAATAATTTTTAGCATGGTGAATTTAAGATTTTTCATTAGCTTTAAGTGTTAAGAGCAGATTTTAAAAATTCTATAAATAGCGGATGAGCAGAAAATGGCTTAGATTTTAACTCTGGATGAAACTGCACTCCAATAAAAAACTTATGATTTGGCAACTCAATTATTTCTGGTAATTTTCCATCTGGTGAAATGCCAGAAATTAACAACCCAGCTTGTTGTAATTGTTGTTTAAAATCGATATTTACCTCGTAGCGATGACGGTGCCTTTCAGAAATTAGAGTTTGTTGATAAATTTTAAAAGCCAAAGTATTAGGCTGTAGTTGACAAGGGTAAGAACCAAGCCTCATAGTGCCGCCAAGTTTTTTAGTGTTAGCTTGTTTAGTGTTTTTACCCTCTATATCTTGCCAATGTTGCATTGTGGTAATAATTTGAGTGCCTGTTCCTGCTGTGTCGTTTTCGCTAGAAGTGGCGTTTTCTATTTTTAACACATTTCTGGCAAATTCAATCACTGCCATTTGCATACCATAGCAAATACCAAGATAAGGAATGTTGTTTTCTCTAGCAAATTTTATGGTGGCA
>CANEUR010000020.1 GCA_947441875.1 Rickettsiales bacterium
CTTAGCTATACATAACGAAGTTATATCATCGTGAGTAGGGCCAATGCCACCGCTGGTGAAAACATAAGTATATTTTTGATGCAGATTTTTTACCGTAGAAATAATTTCTGATTCAATATCGGGAATAACCCTTACTTCTTGTAAAATAATTCCTAAATTATTGAGTATTTTAGCAAGATAATTAAGATTTTTATCTTGAGTTCTGCCCGACAAAATTTCGTTGCCAATAATAATAAAACTTGCAGTTATGTTGTTTAACATAGTAAAAAATATAATAAAATAGATATGATAATACTATGTTATTTGCTTAATAAAAAAATAGCAACAAAAAAACAATAAAAATATAAAAGGTAATTTTGCATTGCAATAGTCTCAAAATTAACAATCAATTATTTTTATAAGAATTGGTAGATTTTGATGAGTGAACAAAAATATTGTTTTAAAGAGCTCCCCATTTTGGTGACAATGGGGAGTGAGTTAGAAGGTTGTTGACAATTTTTTTAATTAGGTTATAAGTTGGCTCGAATGTTTTTGGTAGCAGAAACCATAAGCTCAAGAGCTTGTTTAGTTTCTGGCCAGTCGCGTGTTTTTAAACCGCAATCGGGATTGACCCAAATTTGCTCTGGCTGTAAAACATTAAGAGCTTTGTAAAGTAAATCTTCCATTTCTTTAATTGATGGCACTCTTGGTGAATGAATATCATAAACCCCTGGCCCAATTTCGTTTGGATATTTAAAATTAACAAAAGCATTTAATAGTTCCATTTGTGATCGAGAAGTTTCGATAGAAATAACATCGGCATCCATATCGGCGATAGCTTTGATGATGTCATTAAACTCGGAATAGCACATATGAGTGTGAATTTGAGTTTTATCTTCTACTCCGCTTGCTGAAATACGAAAAGCATCAACCGCCCATTGCAAATATTGTTGTTGATGAGCTTGACGTATTGGTAGACCTTCACGTAAAGCGGCCTCGTCTATTTGAATAATTTGAATACCAGCTTTTTCTAGATCTAACACTTCATCACGAATTGCCAAGGCAATTTGTTTGGCGGTTTGGCTTCTGGGTTGATCGTTGCGTACAAAAGACCACTGCAAAATTGTTATTGGCCCTGTAAGCATACCTTTAACAATTTTTTTGGTAAGACTCTGAGCATATTTTGCCCATTCTAGAGTCATAGGGGAAGTTCTAAAAACGTCGCCAAAAATAATTGGAGGTTTAACACAGCGTGTGCCATAGCTTTGTACCCAACCGTTTTTAGTAAAGCAAAAACCATTAAGTTGTTCGCCAAAATATTCGACCATGTCATTTCTTTCAAACTCGCCATGCACTAAAACATCGAGCTCGATTTGTTCTTGCCAAGCAATAGCATTGGCAATTTGTTGCTTGATAAAGTTGTTGTATTGATCTTGATTGATTTTGTTGGCTTTAAAATTGGCTCTATTTTCTCGAACTTCTTTCGTTTGTGGGAAAGAACCGATAGTAGTGGTGGGTAATAGAGGTAAATTAAGATGGCTTTGTTGTAGCTTGCTACGAGTAGCGAAGTTAGACTTGCGATTTAACAGAGTTGTATCAATTTCAGAGGCTCTTTGTTTAACTTTCTGATTATGAATTTTGAGTGATATTTTTCGATTGGCAATGGCAATTTTATTGTTTTGTAAAATTTGTTGTTGTTTTTCGTTTAGATTATTATTAGCGGCACTAGTAATAATTGATATTTCTTGTAATTTTTCTTCGGCAAAAGCGAGCCAACTTTTAATTTCGGAATCTAGATCTGTTTCGTTTGTTAAAGAAATTGGACAATGTAACAAGCTACAAGAACTCCCTATAATAACTCTATTTTTCCCTAAAACTTCAATAGCTTTTTTAACAATTTCAATTGATTGTTCTAGGTTGTTGATCCAGATATTGCGACCATCAACCAAACCTAAAGATAAAACTTGGTTATCTTGTATGGCTTGCAAGCAAGCATCAAGCTGGTTTTTATCTTTTACTAAATCGATATGAACAACATGAGTTTGTAAATCAAAAGCTAGTTGAGTGTTATCTAATAAGCTTTCAAAGTAGGTGGTAAGATGTAATTTTAATGAACCGCAGTGCTTTTTAAGATAGGCATAAGCTTGTAAATAAGCATTGATAGCATCTTTACTGAGATCGGTTGCTAAAAATGGCTCATCTATTTGTAAATCGCTAACACCAATTTCTTGTAGTTTTAAAAATAAATCGGCATAAACGGGTAATAATTTTGGCAATAAATTAAGCTTGTTTGAATCATCAATAGATTTGCCGAGTAGTAAAAATGATACTGGGCCAATAATGATGGGGCGAGTTTTGATTCCTATTTGTTTTGCTTCTAAAAAATCTTGGCAAATTTTTTGAGAATTTAAACCAAATTGTTGATTAGTAGAAAATTCGGCAACTAAATAGTGGTAGTTGGTATCAAACCATTTGGTCATTTCAAGTGCAGTAATATCGATGCCAGATTTTTGTAATCCTCTTGCCATGGCAAAATATAAATCTAGACCTTGGTGATTTTCGCCAAAAACTTTTTTAAATCGCTCAGGAATAGCGCCAAATAAAACAATATTATCGAGTATATGGTCGTAAAAAGAAAAATCGTTGCTAGCAATAAAATTTATACCAGCAGATTGTTGTAATTGCCAATTATGATTTTTGATTTCAGAAGCTGTGGCTTGTAGTTGCTCCCAAGAAATAGAGCCTTTCCAGTAGCCCTCGGTAGCTTTTTTTAGTTGACGATCAGAGCCTATTCTAGGAAAACCAAGTGAAGAGCTTTTAAGCATATTGTGAAGTGAGATTATTTTTTAATGCAAGGCTTTGCTTGAAAAATAGATTAAGTTTTTTGAAAATTATTTAGCTATTTAAAATATTTTTTGGTGGAGCTAACGAGATTCGAACTCGTGACCTTTTGCATGCCATGCAAACACGCTACCAACTGCGCTATAGCCCCAGAAAATACTTATATAAGGAACTTTTATTGTTAATTTACGAGAGATATTTAATAATAAAACAGTTCTATTCATTTGCTAAATTCTTTTACAAAAAAAATTTTAAAGCACAAAAAACAAAATGCAAGTAATAAAAATAAGAAAATTTTATGGGAATGTTGCATCACTAATTTGTTTTGATTTTTTGCTATGTTTTCGTGTAAGAGATTTTACCTATTTTTAACTTCATATTCAACATAATTAAGTTAAAAATAGGTAAAATTTATACCAAAAATGACAAATAAAAATGACAAATAAAGTAAAATAAATTAGTGATGCAACAGTTGCTTTATAGAGCAACTGTCAATTAGAATTATGTCTAAAAAAGAAACAATAAAAAAAAGATGAAAAAAAAAATTGACATTTTAAAACAAAACAAGCAATATTGTTTTTTAAAAGGATCAAAACTTTTCAATTTTGCTTCATAATAACCAAATTCAACAACTATAAATAAAATATGAAAAAAACTTTTTCTTCTAAAAAGTCGGCTTTCTCACTAATTGAGTTATCAATAGTTTTAATTATTATCGGTTTGCTTATCGCGGGCATTACTGGTAGTGCAAGCCTTATTAAAAGCTCCGAGCTTCGTTCGGTTATGAGTGAGGCAAAAAGCTATCAAGTAGCAGTAAATTCTTTTTACACTCAATACGATTCTTATCCAGGTGACACCGATATTTCTGTTGGTACCAACAGTGGTTTTGTGGGCAATAGAAATAACCAAATTCAATATGCAGTCGCTTCTGGCGGATCTGCTCTACCTGCTGGTTTTGAAGGTGTTGATGCTTGGCAAGATTTAAGAGACATCGGTGCTATAGATTTAAATTTATCTATTACAGCAACTGGAGCTCAACAATTTACTCCTATTAATCATATTCCGGGCTCAAAAATCAAAGGTGGTGGTTGGGCTTTTGACTACAACATTTCTTCTTTACAAAATGTGGTAGTTCTTACTGGCAAAACAAAATCTGTAACTCCTGGTGCTCTTGCTGCCGATACAACTTTAGTTAATAACCATTTTAATACTAGTAATGCAGCGGGTAATAAGGTTGCCTTAGCTTGTCCATCAACACTTGCAGATGCTACTACAGATCCTTACTGTGCTTCAGCAAATACTCCTAATTTTCCAGGCGGTATGAATCCTTTCAAAACTCCAGCTACTAATGCCGCTACAGAAGTTATTTCTGCCCCAGATGCCTATTCTATCGATTCTAAGGTTGATGATGGTAAAGCAAATTCTGGCACAGTTTTGGCTGTTAATACAAGAGCCGATGTTATTGCCGATAACTGCTCTGGTAGTGCTATTGCTTATAGTGGAACAGCACCAACAACAGCAGCAAAAGGCTCTTACGACAGATACCAAACTCCAAACGGTAACAAAAAAGTTTGTGCTTTATCGTTTAGTGTAAATATCTAGTAAAATAAATACATAATTTTATTTTGAAAACCCTGCTTTTAGCTTTGGCTGAAGGCGGGGTTTTTTATGGGAAAAAGTAAAAAAGACGAATGTAGTGTTTTAAAACACTGACGATCTAAATTCCCCTTCTTGTAGAAGTGGTGGTCGTGAAACGGCCGGGGTAGTGTTGTTAGCCGATAGCAAAATTTCACTTCAAGAGATCTTACCATGCTTTAATAACACTACCTTCGTCTTTTTTGCTTGTAGCAAAAAATCCACCCCTTCCAAGGGAAAGGGAATTTTAGCCCTTACAAAAAAGCGAGATAGAGACCTCGAGGTAGTGTTTTCTTGGTTATAGAGTAGGAAAAATGGTATAAGATTGTTTTCGCTCGCCCCAGAGGTTTAACACCTTAATTACAACACCTCGGTTATGGTGTTTTGTAGGGCATAAACTAAATCATCTATCATAGTAAAGTTGTGTAAAGAAGTAGCGGTGATGCGGAGTCTTTCATCGTTTTTGGCAACTGTTGGATAGTTAATATGTTGCACATAAATATTGTGCTGCTTAAGTAAATTTGTGGAGATTTGCTCGGCTTTATAAGCATCGCCAACCAACACCGAAACAATATGTGATTGATTGTCAAAAATCTTGATGTTAGTTTTTTGTAATTGATGCTTTAAATAAGCAACATTTTTAAATAAAATCTCTCTTTCTTGGTTGCTGTTTTGTAAGTGCAAAATATTTTGCTTGATTGCTACAGCCAAAACTGGTGGTAGGGCGGTGCTAAAAATAAAGCCAGAAGCATAACTACGAATTGCATCAATAGCTATTTGATTGCCTGTAATATATCCGCCAAAAACTCCAAAGGCTTTACCAAAAGTTCCTTGAATAAAATCTATTTGGTTATGCAAATTTAGTTGTTTGCTTAAACCAGCGGCCTGCCCATAAATGCCAACCGCATGAACTTCGTCTATGTAGGTGAGGGCTTGATATTTTTTTGCTAAATCAACAATGCCTGCGATATCGCCAAAATCACCATCCATCGAATAAACAGATTCAAAAATAATTAGTTTAGGCTGATTTTTTGGATAAAGTTTAAGTTGCTCTGCTAGTTCAGATAAATTATTATGAGTAAAAATATGTTTTTTTGCTTTGCTATTTTTAATGCCGGCAATGATAGAGGCATGATTTTTGCTATCAGAAAAAATAATTAAATTAGGTATTATTTGATTAAGGGCTTGAATAGTTGTGTCATTGGTGATATAACCAGAAGAGCAAATAATTGCCTTTTCTTTGCAATGCAAGTTGGCAACTGCTTGTTCTAGTTCAACTATGGCCTGGTTATTGCCAGAGATATTACGTGTTCCACCAGCTCCAAGACCATATTTTTGCAGAGCTTTTTGAGCTAAACTGATAGATGTTTGATTTTGCCCCATTCCTAGGTAATCGTTAGAACACCAAACAATTACTTTTTGTTGATTATGATTGTTGATGGCATAAGGAAATTCACTACATAACCTTGAAATATTTATAAAATTTCGATAACGATTTTCTTGTTTTAATTGTTTTATTGCCGAATCAAAAAACTGTTGATACATATTAGATAATTTTTTTAATTTTAACTAAAATTATATCATTGTGATTTTTTTTAACAATCTCAAAATAAAAATTATGAATAGTAAATATTTCTTTTTCTTCAGGAATGCGTCCTAAATAATTGATGATATAAGCCGAGATATTTAAAGCTTCTTCGTTTTCTGATAATTGCCAATTGAGTTTTTTGTTGAGATCGTAAATAAGGGTTTTTCCGCTTACTTTATAAAGCCCAGATTTGCTTTTAATAATGTTTATTTCATTTCTTTCATCTGGTTCTTTAATTTCGCCAACTATTTCTTCTAAGATATCTTCGAGAGTTATCAAACCTTGCACCGAGCCATATTCGTCTATCACTATTGCCATTCTTTTTTTTATTTTGCGAAAGGCAAATAATTGAGCTTTTAAAGTATTAGAATTTGGCACAAAAAAAGGAGTTGAAACCACTTGTTGTAAATCAAAATCATTGAGGTTGCCTTTATATAAATAGAGAGCTTTTAGCATTTTTCTTACATTTAAAATATGAGTGATGTTTTCTTCTTGATTTTGCCAAAGTGGAATTCGGGTATAGCCAATATCGATGGCCTTTTTAACAATTTCAGTAATGCTTAAATTGTAGTTAATAGAGTCAATATTTTTGCGATGCACCATAATTTCAATGATAGAGGTATCGGATAAATCTAGTACTCCGTCGAGTAGATCTTTGTCGTATTTAAAAATTGAACCTTCTTTGGCTTTTAGTTCAATAGTATTGCGAATTTCTTCGAGTTCAGAAATATGGCTAGACTCTTTCTTTTTAAAATTGACAATAGCTTTATCGATGATTTTTTCGATGATATGCACAATTGGTAAAAAAATTTTGTATAAAAAATCAATAAAATTAGCAAAAAAAACAGCGATTTTTTCTGGCTGATGCAGGGCAAGAGTTTTTGGTAAAATCTCGCCAAAAATAATAATTACTACTGTTAAAAAAATTGTGGCATAAATTACTCCAATTTCACCAAATAATTCGAGTAATATTTTAGTGGTTAAGGAAGAGGCGATAATATTTATGGCATTGTTGGTAAGAAGCATTACACTTACTAATTTTGCTCTATTTTGTAGTAAATTTTCGAGCTTTTTGGCTTTTTGACAACCTTCGTTTTTTAATTTCCAAATTTTTGCTCTTGAAACGGTGGTGATGGAGGTTTCAAAGCATGAAACTAGACCTGCAAAAATAATTAGACTTGCCACATAAAATATTTGCCAAGACAATGAAATAAACATTTAATTTAATTCTTGATTAATAGATTTATCGATTAGTTTAGTGAAATTTTCTATTCCAAATAAAGCGATAAATGAGCCAATTCTAGGGCCTTGATTTTGACCTAATAAAACCTGATAAAGTAATGAAAACCAAGAGCCTATGTTATTTTCATAGCCTTGTTCTTTGCCAACTTTATAAACCACATTTTGTAGTAAATTGGCATCTGACTTGCTGTTTGATAACTGTTCTTTTAAAGCTTGTAATTGGTTTATTTGTGTATCATTTGGAGATAAATAAACCTTATATTGTTTTATAAAATCGTTGTAATAGGCAAGGGCTTTTTGTACCATTTCGTTTAATAGTGGAGAGGTTTTTTTGGTAATATTGGGTGAATATTTGGCAATGAAACCCCATAAAATATCTTCGTTTTCGGGGTTGCAAGCCGAAGCAAGATTAAGAAGTAAAGAATAGCTAAGTGCAAAATTAACATAATTTTGCGGTGGATTGCCTTGATGAATATGAAAAACTGGGTTTTCTAGTTGTTGAGCGGGTGTTTGACTACTAAAAGAACCTAAAAAAGCCAAATATTCATCGACTGCTTTTGGAATTGCATCGAAATATAATCGTTTGGCAGTTTGTGGTTTTTGATACATAAATAAAGACATAGATTGAGTAGGGGCATATTTAAGCCAATCTTCTACAGAAATGCCGTTGCCTTTTGATTTTGAGATTTTTTCGCCAGTTTCTGATAAAAACATTTCATAGACAAAATTAATTGGCGGTTTACCGCCGAGTATTTTGCAAACACTACTATAAATTTGTTGATTTGGTTGGTGATCTTTGCCAAAAATTTCGTAGTCTACTTCAAAATTTTGCCATCTAGCGCCGAAATCTATTTTCCATTGTAGTTTGCAATTACCATCTAAAATTGAAATTTCTTGTTGTTGTTGTTTATTATCAAGATAAGTGATGGTTTGTTTTTGTGGATTAACAGCCAAAACTCCTTTATCGATAACCATATTGGTGGCAGGATCGATAGGCATGAAGGGGCTATAAGTGCCTTTTCGCTCATCTCCTAAAGTGGGTAGCATTAAATTTAATAAATCTTGATATTTTTCTAAAACTTTTAGCATAGTTTGGTTAAAAGCACCAGATTTATATTGTTGGGTGGCGCTGATAAAAACATATTCAAAACCAAAAGAATTTAAAAAACTTTGCAATCTAGCATTCATATGGTGGCCAAAAGATTGATGAGTACCAAATGGATCTGGAATCGAAGTAAGTGGTTTTCCTAGGTGTTGAGCGATTAAATTTTGATTGGGAATATTTTCTGGCACTTTACGTAAGCCATCAATATCGTCTGAAACACAATACATTTTCACCGGAATATGTGGAGCAAGTAGTGAGAAAGCTTGCATTACAAATGCTGTTCGAACTACTTCGCCAAAAGTACCTATATGAGGTAAGCCAGATGGGCCGTAACCGGTTTCAAAAAGTACAAAACCTTTTTTTGGGATTTGATTTTGAATTTTGGTGAGAATTTTTTTTGCTTCTAAAAAAGGCCAAGCAGTGCTTATTTGGTAGTGGTTTTTGGACATATTTATAAAGTTAAGATGAAATTTTTTGCCATAAAGAATGTGCTTCGGTTTTGGTTTTTAAGGCTAAGGTATTACCTAGTTTTTTTGCCTCGTGATGCGAAATTATTTTGGTGCTGAGTTGTTGAAAATAATGTTCTGAGCCACAGTTAGAGATAATGGCGGTTTTTAAGGTGAGAGTATTATGATTTATGGTGGCAAAACTTGCCATAGGGGTAAGGCAATCGCCTTGCATAGTTGAGATAAATTCTCGCTCAGCAGTAAAGCAAATATTACTTTGGTGATGATTAACTGTGCTAGCTATTTGCTGAATTTCTGGATCGTCAACTCTGGTTTGTAAGGCTAAACAACCTTGCCCTGCCGAAGGTGGCATTTGATCTGCATTGAAAATATATTGAGCGAGATGATCTTGATTAATTCGGGTAAGACCTGCCATTGCTAAAACTATAGCATCAAAGTTTTTTTGTTGTAATTTGGCTATTCTGGTATCAATATTGCCTCTTAAATCAACAATCGTGCAAGTAGGGAGTAGTTTTTTTAAAAAAGCCGATCTTCTTGGTGAAGAAGTGCCGATAACAGCATTTTTTGGTAAATCGGCAAGAGATTTTATTTTATGATGAGAAATTAAACCATCAAAAGGATTGTTTCTTTCGTTTATAGCAGACAAGATGGTTTTACTATGTAAGATTGGCGGTAGATCTTTGCTAGAATGAACTGCGATATCAATTTTATTTTCCAGTAAAGCTTGCTCAAGTTCTTTGATAAATAAGCCTTTTCCACCAATTTCGGCTAATTTTACAGAATGATGAACATCGCCACTGGTTTTGATAGGAACAACTTCTATTTTAATGTTGCTAAGCAAAGAAGACAATGATAAATAAACTTCAGCAGCTTGAGCCAAGGCTAGCTTGCTTGACCTAGTACCAATTCTTACTAACCTAGACATTAAAAATTAACCTTGACGAGCTTTAAAACGAGGATTCACTTTGTTGATAACATAAATTCGCCCCTTTCTACGCACTACTTTACAGTTTTTATCGCGTTTTTTGGCAGATTTAATAGAATTGTATATTTTCATAAAATGAATTATTTAAAAAATTAAAACACACATTTTAAAGCTTTTTTTTTATTTAACAAGATTAATTTTTGATTATTTCCATTTTTAATTGAGCATCTTGCAGTTTTGCTTGGCATAAAGTATGAAGATCGGTAGCTTCTTTATGAAGATTTATCATATCGTTGAGATTTATAGTATTAGAAGAAAGGTTTTTGACAATTTCTTCGAGACGATTTAAAGCCTGTTCAAAGCTGAGATTTTGATTATTAGAGTTGTTCATGGTCGGTTAAAGTAATAGGATATTGATTAGAAAAACAAGCATCGCAATATTGTGGGTTTTTGTTGTTGCGTGCGGTTTTGGTGATGGCTAAATATAGAGAATTTAAAGAAAGATATTGTAAATTATCGGCTCCAATAAATTGCCTAATTTCTTCTTGTGACATATAAGAAGCTAGTAAATCTTTTTTTTCTGGAGTGTCTACACCATAAAAACAAGGTGAAATAGTAGGTGGAGAGGCAATTAAAAAATGAATTTCTTTAGCTCCTGCTTCTTTTACCATTTGTACAATTTTTTTAGAAGTTGTGCCTCGAACAATGCTATCGTCTATTAACACAACTTTTTTATTTTTTAAGACCGCCAAATTAGCATTGTGTTTTAATTTTACTCCAAAATGCCTAATTTTATCGGTAGGCTCAATGAAAGTGCGCCCTACATAATGATTACGTATAATGCCGAGTTCAAAAGGAATGCCAGATTGCAATGAAAAACCAATAGCCGCCGGCACACCAGAATCTGGCACTGGCACTACCAC
>CANEUR010000021.1 GCA_947441875.1 Rickettsiales bacterium
GCCAATAATTCTTTAAGACTTGTTCTTAACAACGGAACTTTGCAAAAATTTAATTATAACAACGAAAAAACAGAAATATTATATTTTACACAATATTTATTTAATCTTAATGAAAATGAAAACGATAAAAAATCTTCTATAATCCTAAAACCTAACGAGCGATATTTTCATGAGCTTTTATATCCAGAGCCTAATTTATCTTCAGATTATTTGCTAAAAATCGATAGCGAAATTCATCAAAGACTTATTTTTCCAATTACTCCTTTTATTTTTAGTTTATTAGCTGGAGTTTTTTTATTGAAAAATTATTCTATTAGAAATAAAAATATTAAAAATACCGCTTATTTTTTGAGTTATTCTTTGGGGTTTTTTCTTATTAATATTGCCACTAAATCAATAGCACAAAATAATTCTAATTATATTTTTTTGAATTATTTAAATTGTTTGATATTTATGATTGTTCCATTTTTTATTTTATACAATGTCAAAAAACATCATTAGCAAATATTTGGTAAAAAAATTTTTATGGAATTGTCTTAAAGTATTTTTAGCTTTTTCATTGCTATTTTTTCTTATAAATTTACTTGAAAACATTAATAAAAATCAAAATCATCATCTTGACTTTTCTTTGATTTTACTTTTCTCTGTTTTGCCAATCTTAGAACAAATCTCCACCTTGGTTTCTTCGTTGGTTCTGATTGCCTGCATTACTGCATTTTATAATTTGGCAAAAAATAGCGAAATTACTATTATACGAAACAGCGGTTATTCTTTATGGCAAATATCTCGTTCAATATTGCTTACATCTTTTGTATTGGGTATTTTTTGGATTATTGTTGTGCAGTATATCGCAGAAAAAGCCAATCATTTTACCTTAAAACTTGAGAAACAATATAGTAAAATATTATCGGAAAACTTTTCTTACGGTTCTAATATTTTATGGTTAAAACAAAACTATCTAGAAAAAACAAATCATACTTTTATTATTGGCTTAGGCAGATATAATAAGGCCGACAATGTTTTTGCTGATGTTGGTTTATGGTTTTTTGATGAAAAGCAGGAGTTTTATCAAAAAATTAATTGCAAATATACTACAATAGAAAGAAACTTGCTTCATTTAAACACTTGCATTATTAATAATTCTACAGATTTTAATCATAAAATAGAGCAGTTAAAAATTGCTACCAACCTTAATCATGATTTATTACAACAACAAATTATTTCTAATTTTGCGAAACTGCAATCTTTTTCTATTTGGACTCTGCCAAAAACTATTGAAAATATCAAAACAGTTGGGTTAGATGCAACAAAATTTGTTGTGTATTTTTATGGAATTTTAGCTTTACCTTTTAATTTTTTAGCTATGGTTTTAATTTCTGCTTATTTTGGAATTAATCATATTCGCAATCGTCAAGTGATTTTAAAAATATTTGCAGGAATTTTATTTGGCTTATTTGTTTATATTATAGATAATATTGCTAAATCTTTTGGTTCTGCGAATTTAATTTCTGTTTTTTCGGCAACTTGGTTGATTAACTTAATTTTTATTTCTCTTGGAATTTTATTACTTTATCGCAAAGAAAAACTGAATTAGGTGAGACTTGTTGTTGCAATATTATTATTGCTTGCAAATTTGGCTTAAAGATGCATTTTTAATATAAAAAATTTTGTCGGCCATTTTGGTAAATTCTTGGTTGTGGGTTACTACAAGGCAACCAATTTGATAGGCTTTAGTAAGATCTTTTAATAAACAAAATATTTTCTCAGATAATGTTGCATCAAGGTTGCCCGTTGGCTCGTCTGCTAAAACTAATTTTGGCTTACCAATAATAGCCCTAGCAATAGCCACTCGTTGTTGTTGACCGCCAGAAAGCTGTGCTGGTTTATGATTAAGACGATTGCTTAAATCAACTACTTCAAGCATTTCTTTGGCTTTTTGATGAGCAATTTTCTTGTTTATATTTTGTATTAATAAAGGGAGCATTACATTTTCAAGAGCGGTAAACTCTGGTAATAAATGATGATATTGATAAACAAAACCTATTGTATATTTGCGTAAATTAGTTAGTTGTTTGTCTGTTACGGTAGAGCAATCGATGCCATCAATAATCAATTTACCAGAACTTAAATTATCTAGTAAGCCAGCAATTTGTAGTAAAGTGGTTTTGCCAGAGCCAGATGGACCAATTAACATAGCAAAATCTTGCTGGGAGATATTAAAATTAATATTGTTAAGAGCAACTACTTGTTGATTTGCCTGATAAAAATATTTACAAACATCAATAAATTGTAAAATGTTTGTCATTTTTTTGATTTTTTAGCTTTGACATTAGTTTTTTTGTTTTTTTTAATAGTTTTTTCGACTTTTTTAAACTGCTCCATAAAATCTTCTTCATCATCTTCTTGTGAGTATTTATCGAGAGCTTTATAATGCTCTTCTTCATCGTCTTCCTCTTCTTCTTCATCTTCTTCCTCTTCATCATCTTCTTCGTTTAAAGATTTAACAATATCCTCAAAATCAAGATCGAAATCTTTGTTTTTAGAATCGGAAATAACTTTATCTTTAGCAACTGAAATTATTTTTTCTTTGGCAAAATCAACAGAAATATTAAAAATAATTGCATATTCACTAGCTAAACGAAAAATGGCGGTTTCGTAAATAAGCCTTTCGCTAAAAGAACGATCGCTATCTAAGATATCTCTAGTTAGATCGCGTATGACCTCAGCAAGTAAAACAATGTTACCAGAGTTAATTTTTTCTTCATATTCTTGGGCTCTTCTCGACCACATGCCTTTTATTTTTTTAACACCACCTCTTAATATAGCTAAAACATCTTCGATTTCTTTTTTAGAAACTAAATGACGAATACCATATTTTTCGGCTTTTTCTACTGGAATTTTAATGGTAAGTTTTTCTTTTTCAAAGTAAATAATATAAAGATTATGCTCTTGATTTAAAATTGTAAGATTATCGATGTTAATTATTTTACCTACCCCATGAGAAGGATAAACAATATAATTATTTATATTAAAAGAATCTTTGTTTTTTGAGTGAGAAATTTTTATATTTTCTTCTGGATTATTTATTATGTGTCTTTTGTTTGAATCAATTGATTTTTCTTTTGTTTTGTTTGCAATTTTTTTTGAAGATGGTTCTGTTTGCTGTTTAGGAAAAGATTTTGATGTATTTTTATTAGAAGATTTAGTGGTGGTTTTTTTTGCTTTCATAAAACCAAAAATGTGTAAGAGAGTAAAATTTTAGGCATATTTTGGTTGCGGGGGCTGGATTTGAACCAACGACCTTCAGGTTATGAGCCTGACAAGCTACCGAGCTGCTCTACCCCGCGATAAAATAATTTATACTATATTTTAAGGACAATAAATTAAAATGCAACAACAATTTTGTAATATTTTCATAAAATAATGAAATTGTAAAAAATATCTTGCAAAAAAAAATGATGAACTTTATAATTTTTGTATTAATTTAACTTTTTTGATAAAAAAACACAATATATATAAATATTATATGATTAAACTTCGTTTATCGCGTGGGGGCAGAAAAAATCTACCTTTCTACCAAATTTTAGTAACTAACAATACATCTCCAAGAGATTCTAAATTTTTAGAAAAAATAGGCACTTACAATCCTTTGTTATCTGATGATAATACTCAAAAACTTATTATCGATAAAGATAGAGTAGAATATTGGCTTTCTGTAGGTGCTCAACCAACCGAAAAAGTAGCAAAATTTCTTATTAATCTTGGTGTAAAAGGTGCCGAAAAATATAAACCATCTTTTTCTCCTAAAGCAAAAGGCTCTAACTTAAAAAAGAAGGCTCAAGAAAAACTAGCTAAACAGCAAGTTTCTAATTAATTTTGTCTGTTTTAATTTTTCTCATTCCTATTACTTTACTTCTTGGTTTGGTTGGTTTAATTGCTTTTTTATGGTGTATAAAAACCAATCAATACCAAGATTTACAAGGAGATTCCTCTAGAATTTTATTTAATGATAAACATGACAATAAAACCAAAAAATAACCCGAATCTTTAAAAATAATTTTCAAATGCTTATAAAAAATAATCTCACCATAATTTTTTTATATCTTTTTATTTCCGTTCTGTTGTTGTTGCCTGTTGTTAGTATTAATCACAGCCTAATTCATAATTTAAATAGCAAAACTCAAGATTCTAATTTTTCTTTACAGCAAAAAATACAATATCTTAATAACGTTAAACATCAGCACCATCATCAGCATTTATGTTTACTTTGTAGCGTGTGGCAACAAAATAAATTTAATACTTTTTTTACTGCTTTTTTTACTTTACTTGCTTTTATTTTTCTACAAAACATAAAAAACAAGCATAATTTTTTATTACCCTCTTTTGTTTACGGTTTTTTTAAAACTGGTCCTCCTCTTGTAAAATAATTTTATCATTTTACAAGAATCATATATTTAGCAACAAATCATTTTATACAAAAACAACATTTTTTTCAAAAAAGAAATGCCACTGTTCTTGTTTTTGTTGTATCGTAAATACTTTGCAAATCAATACAAAACCGTGCTATGAACATTATTTTTAAAATTTTATGCTTTAGTTTGCTTGCTTTTTCGGCAATAGCAAACAATCAAATTAATCAAGAAGAAACTTTACAATATAAAGTTGTATCAAGTAAATTAAACAAAGCAAGATCCGATCTTTCACCAAAAACTGGTAGCAGTTCTACCAGTTTTAGCCAACAAGATATCAATAATTTGCCTCAAGGTCAGGCTTCTAGCTTATCTTCGGTACTTTTAAGGGCAAAAGGTGTAACTCAAGATTCTTACTCACAACTTCATGTTAGAGGCGATCATAGCAATTTACAATATCGTATTAACGATGTTATTATTCCAGAAGGTATAAATGGCTTTGGCTCTACTCTTGACGCTAGATTTGCCGATAGTATTAATTTACACACTGGGGCATTGCCAGCTCAATATGGGTATCGCACCGCAGGCATAGTTGAAATTATCACCAAAGATAAGGTCAACAAGCAAACTAAAAATTCTTTTAGCGGATATTCTGAAGCTCAAATTGGCTCAAACGATACTACGGGTTTTAACCAACAATTTAGTGGCAATAATGATAAGCTAAATTATTTTGTAAGCGGTTCTTATTTACAAAATAATCGAGGCATAGAATCGCCAACTTCGGCAAGAAAATCTATCAATAACGATACCAAGCAAGATAAATTTTTTCTTTATACTTCTTATTTGTTAAGTGATACCAAAAAATTAAGTGCCATTGTTGCCAATGCTAATAATCGTTTTCAAGTGCCAACTTCTGGCAATTTGCAGTCGGAGTTTAATTTGCAAAATCAAACTCCTAACTCTTTGCAAGCTAGACAAAATCAGCAAGAAAATAATCAATTTATAGTGTTAGCTTTACAAGAGTCGATAAATTCTAATCTCGATTATCAAGTATCGCTTTTTACTAGAAAAAGTGGCTTGCAATTTAGAGGAGATCAGGCTCAAGATGTTATGTTTAGCGGTGTATCTTCAAATATTACTAGAAATAGTTTAGCAAGTGGCATGCAAGGTGATGCTAGTTTTAAAATTAACCAAAAAAATACTTTAAGATCTGGTGTTTATTTTAATCAAACCAAAATCTCTAATAACGAAACAAACTGGGTTTTGCCAATCAATAGCGATGGCACTCAAAGTTCTGATATTACTAATCAAATTGTCTTCAAAAACAGTAAAAATACTAATTTATATAGTATTTATGCTCAAAACGAATATGCTTTTAATCAAGATTTAAAACTAAATTTTGGCGGTAGATTCGATAAAGCACAAGGAGTGGTAAACGATCAGCAGTTTAGTCCTAGATTTGGCGGGGTTTATCAGCTAAATACCAAAACCAAATTACATGCAGGTTATGCCAAATATTTTACTGCACCAAAAGCAGAGCTAGCAACCGCTTTTAACCCTAGCGATTTTGAAAATACCAGCAATGCTTCTGAAAATTTACAAAATGGCAAAATAAAAAGTGAAAAAACCGATTATTACGACATTGGCTTGGCTTACCAATTAAATCAAAATTTAAATTTTGGCTTTGATGCTTATTATAAAGATATCAAAAATATGCTCGACGAAGGGCAGTTTGGCAATGCTTTAATTTTTAAGCCTTTTAACTATGCCAAAGCGAAAAGCTATGGTCTAGAATTTACTGCTAATCATCAAACTAAAACTTGGCAAAATTATGTTAATTTAGCTTGGCAACAATCGCATGCTTATAATTTAAATTCTTCACAATATCTACACGAAACTGCCGAAATAGCTTACACTGCAAAAGGTGTAAGACCAGATCATGACCAACGAATCACTGCTTCTGCTGGCTCTGCTTATAATTTTATTGCCCAAAAAATTACTCTTGGAGGCGATGTTTTGTTTGGTAGCGGTTTACGAAGAGGTGAAGCAAATACTCAAAAAATGCCTAGTTATACTCAATTTAATTTGTTTGCAAGTAAAAAAATTAATCAGTGGCAAATTAGATTAGCAATAAACAACATTCTTGATAAATCTTATGCCTTACGAGACGGTAGTGGAATTGGCATTGCAGCAGCCCAATTTGCTAACCGCAGAACTGCTAATATTTTTGCTAGCTACGAGTTTTAATAACGTCTCCACTAATTACAAGAATGTTTCATCACTAATTTGTTTTAATTTTTTGCTATGTTTTCATGTAGAAATTTTAGCTATTTTTAGCTTCATATTGAACATATTAAGATAAAAATAGGTAAAATTTATACCAAAAATGGTAAATAAAGTAAAATATAATTAGTGGTGCAACATTCTTATTTCAACAATTCCCATTTTATGTTACCTCTACCATTACATAAAAAATCATGCAACCATGATCTTCATCATGGTTGCAACCACAACAACCATTTTCATTTTCCTAGAATACATACATTTTTCGGAGCAGCTGCTGGAACAGATAAAATGTCAGATATTAGAAATCTTGCTAGATATCCTACTAACTGTTTTCAACTATCTAGAATTATTACTTCTCAAATAAGAGGTCTAGAATATATTAGTGCAAGTATCAACTTTTTACCTCCTGTCATTTCTTCTATTTCTGCAGTTTTCTCTTTGCCAATGTTTGGTGTTAGCAATCTTATTCATGCAGTAAACAACTTAGTAGAGCAAAACGGAGTTTTATTGTCTTATAAAAAACCTCAAAATCCAGATACAGATCATCATCATCATCATAATTTACCAAAAGTACTTCAAGCATTATTTCATTTGCCAGATAGTGCTTATCGTTATTTAGAAGAAAGAGTGGCTCCGCAAGATCCAAAAAAATTAGCAAAATTAAAAACCTGCTTGTTTTACACTAATCTAGCACTTACCACATCTGTAACTTCTTTAGGAGTTGTAGTTTTGGTTGGCGGGGCTGGAGCAGTTGCTGCAACACCTGTTGGCTGGGCTTTGATGACCTTAGGAGCTGTATCTACAGTAACTTTTGTTGCTTATAGTGCGGTTAGAAATAAATATACCAATTTATCAAGACAAGCTTATCAAGAAGCCTTTCATTTAAATCAAGAAACAAATCAAGCACAACAAAATATCGATAGTATCTGTGAAAAATACAATTTATTAAAACCATCAGATGTTGTAGCACCAAGTTTTTCTAGCTATCTTGGTCTTAATAAACCTAAAAAAGTTTTGGATGCTTGTTTTGGTAAACACCAACAACAATCAGAAAAACCAACCTCGGTTTCTGAGATTTTGCTAAACTCTGCCTTGTTAAATTTTGCAGTTACTAGCCAAATAGCAGAAGAGAAGAAAAAAGATATCATTAACAGTGCACAAGAAAAATTCAAAGCAAGAGATAATTTTTCTGGAATTTTTAATGAAAAAATTGTTGATAGTAACCGATTTATATATGAACTTTCTACTTTTTTAGCAGAGCAAGAAATACAAGAAATAAGATCCAATTTATCTCAAAATAATCTACAGAATCTTGAAACAAAAATAGCAGAAAAGTTTGCTTTTTTAAACATGTCAACATCGGCACCAACTTTAAAAAATACTGGCTGTGTATCTAGATTTTATGGTTATCTGCCTCGATTTATGCCAAAACCAAAAGAATATTATAACGAAAGCATTAAGGCCCAACTAAAACTTGCTTGCTATAGAGAAACATTAAATACTATTAAAAAAGCCAACCAAAATCACACACAGAAAGAACCTGAAACATTGCAAACAGAAGATATTAATCAATTTAAAAAAGAAGTATCATCTTTTGCAAATCCTAATTTATATAATGGTAATTCATATTTAGACTGTCTAAATAAAAAGATATTATTTGGCAAAGGTAGTAAAGATTATAAACTAACCTTAAAAGGCATAAAAGAATTAGCTAATGAATTAAGTAAAAATATAGAACAAAATATGGAAACAGAAAATGTACCACCACCAATACCAACAACAGACCAAAACAGATCAACAAAACCACGTAGGGCTGGTTTTTTACAACCAGAACATACTTGTTGTAGTAATCATGGTTGTAAAAACCATCGAAAAGATGCTGGCATACCAGATAATGCAGATGATGTAACACTACAATTAAGTGATGCCAAAGATCCAAAAGATCCTTACATACCAAAAAATGCAGATGCTGGCATACCAGATAATGCAGATGATACAGCGAAAACAATTCCTTTATCCATGGTAAAAAAGTGTTTTCCTCAATCTTTAACGCCAACACAACCAACAAACAGTCCAAGAAATGCAACAACAGAAAGAAGAATAGAATCTTTATTTTGTTGTTGTTAAAACACTCTATTTAAGAAAAATATTGCATGCCATTACTGATGTTAAAATCGTAAAAACATAATTTAATAAAATAAAAAATATTATCAATAATTGATATTTTTTTGCTTGCATTAGAATTTTGTTAATTTTACAATTATTTTTTATGAAGAAACATTATAGCACTCTTTTCATTTACACACTTATAAATTTATTTTAATTTATCAATTATCACTATGTCTAAAGCAAAATTTGAACGCAATAAGCCACATGTTAATATTGGCACTATTGGCCATGTTGATCATGGCAAAACCACTCTTACGGCCGCAATTACTAGCTATTTAGCTAAAAAAGGTTTGGCACAAAAAAGAGGCTACGATCAAATCGATGCCGCTCCCGAAGAAAAAGAAAGAGGTATCACCATTAACACTGCCCATGTTGAATACGAAACTACTAAACGTCACTATGCTCACGTAGATTGTCCTGGGCATGCCGATTATGTTAAAAACATGATAACAGGTGCTGCTCAAATGGATGGTGCAATCTTGGTTGTTTCTGCCGCTGATGGTCCTATGCCACAAACTAGAGAACATATTTTATTGGCTAAACAAGTTGGCGTTCCTGCAATTGTTGTTTTCTTAAACAAAGCCGATATGGTTGAAGATGCCGAACTTCTCGATTTAGTTGAAATGGAAGTTAGAGAATTACTTACTAAATACGATTTTCCTGGTGATAACATTCCTATTGTTAGAGGTTCTGCCCTTAAAGCTCTAGAAGGCGATACTTCTGAACTTGGCGAGCCATCAATTCAAGCCCTTATGGATGCTGTTGACGAATACATTCCAGAACCAAAAAGACCTATTGATCAAGCCTTTTTAATGCCTATCGAAGATGTTTTTTCTATCTCTGGCAGGGGCACAGTAGTTACTGGCAGAATTGAAAGAGGTATTTTAAAAGTTGGTGAAGAAATCGAGATTGTTGGTTTAAGAGCAACTCAAAAAACTACTTGCACTGGTATTGAAATGTTTAGAAAACTTCTCGACGAAGGTAGAGCTGGCGATAATGCTGGTATTTTACTACGTGGCACTAAAAAAGAAGATGTCGAAAGAGGTCAAGTTTTATGTAAGCCAGCCAGCATCACTCCGCACACTCAATTTGAAGCAGAAGTTTATATTTTAAGTAAAGATGAAGGTGGTAGACACACTCCTTTCTTTAAAAACTATCGCCCACAATTTTATTTCCGCACTACCGATGTTACTGGTTCAGTAACTCTAAAAGAAGGTGTTGAAATGGTTATGCCAGGCGATAATGTGCGCCTCACTGTTGAACTTATCTCTCCTATTGCTATGGAAGAAGGCTTACGATTCGCCATACGCGAAGGTGGTCGAACAGTAGGTGCTGGAGTAGTAACTAAAATTATTAAGTAAAAAATATTTTCAGCTAAAAACAAGGGGCAATAAAAACCCCTTGTTTTACCTTTTTATATATATTTTTCCATGATCGATATTATTTCTTTGGCAACTCCTTCTACAACACAAGAAATACAGCTTATGCAACAATTTTTGTTGCAAAAAAATATAAACAATAACTTTTTTAATCTAAACCAACTATCTACTTCACAAACAAACCAAAATTCTTTTGCTACCACTTCTGCACAAAATCGCTTTTCTCAATTCCAACAAGCTTGCCTAAATCAACAATCATCAATAATTTGGTGTACCAGGGGCGGGTATGGCTCTTCTGACATTTTACCATTTTTAGCAAAAATGCCAAAACCA